>JAFDAE010000278.1 GCA_019314005.1 Deltaproteobacteria bacterium
GACCGGGAGTAGGGACAGCTATCAATTCTTATGTAGCTGATTTCTCAGAGATGTTAAGATCTGCTGGAAGAAATGATGAAGCTGATATGTTGACCAATATAAAGTTGAGCAGTGATCAGATTACTGATATAGTTCTGGCTTTTGTAGAACCCGATGAGGAGGAATAATGGCTTTCAAGAAAGCTACACAGATAATGACTGGCATCATATCTGATTTCATAGGAACATCAAAGCAAGCTGCCGGAGAGATTTCAGAGCTGGCTTCCAAAGTTAAAGAAACTACCGCTATAAAGGATGTGGCAGATCCTCTTCAGTCTGTAGGAGATCAGCTGACTGCTTCAGAGAGAAACCCGCAGGAATTCTCTAAGATTGTAGAGAAGCTTGATAAGAGAGGTGTTACTCCAGCAGTCAATTTGATAAGTGATAAAACCAAGGCTCAATACGAAAAGGTGAATCAGGACATTGCTAGAATAATAGACTATGACAGTCTTGAGAATGCTAGTTCAGACATCGCCGGAATGCGTGACGTAACAGGAATTCTTGAGCAGAAAGGTTTAGCCCCTGAAGTAATAGAAGACTTCATCAAAACAAAAGATGTTAAAGTCTTCAGAAATAATATACAGAACAAACTTAAAGAAAATATAATTGCAGAGGAGCTTGACATATCTCAGAAGCAGGCAGGTATATCCATGAACCAACAGTCAATAGACCGTATCATGGGCAAGAAGTTCAGTAAAGATCCACTTAACGACAGCATGATAAAGATATCCAAATTCAAGAACAGTCTTGAAGCCGGAAGACAGTTGCTTCATCAGGAAATGTCATCATCTAAATGGAGTAGCAAGATCTTCGGTCTTTCGGATATGACGATGAACATCTCCTCTCTTGCTTCGAGTGTTCAACAGAGGCTTCACAAGTTCGGTGCTAACACCGGAGCCAGAGCTATAAGTCAGTATGTTCGCATGATGAAACATGCCAGCAATCTTTCTGCTGTTCAGAGAAGTGTTCTAGGGGATCTGTCTCAGAAGCTGAACGCTATGGCTCCTGACAAGAAGCTTGCTTGGACTAAGTACTATGAAGGAAGAGATGTAAGCAGGTTCCAGAGAGTCCCTATAGATAGCAAGATGACTAGCAGAGCTATTGATGTTGATGTTGATCTCTTGAAGAGCAGCGATGAGTTCAAGCTGTTAACGCAACAGGATTTGGAGCTTGTGAATCAAGCAACAAACGTAATGAGAAGCCTTGCAAAGCAGAGATCTAATATAAAAAGAGGCGTGTTTGACATGACCGGTGTTGCCAGCAAGCTTGATGATTACGATGTCAATTTCATTGGCAAGGAGGCTTCAGATAAAATACAATATGATCTAAGACAGACTTACGGAGGAGGAGATTTCTCTCCTACATACTTGCCGGTAGTCCCCACTAAAGCTCATTTCGATTCAAAGATGGCATCCGATGGAAATATTGTCCTCGACGAATACAAGGACACATCCTATAGAATTAATTACGACTTGAATGAGTATAGAAAGAGAGGCGGTTCGGAACTATCCAAAAACCACGCATCAAGACTTCCCGTTGATGAAGCAATTAAGGAGTATGCAAGAGGATTTGACAGCATGGTTCTAAAAAAGCACGGCAATCAATTGCTCGCTGACGCAGGAGCTATCATGGGTATGGAGCTCAATGCAAGAAGGGGCGCTTCTGGTTTGGATATGCCTTCAGACAAACATGCGTTTGACTCAGTACTCAGACCGCTTATCGATGCTCATAATTCAAAGTTTAATGTAGCAAGAAAGCCTATGGAAGAATGGAACGCGCTGGACAAGTCAGTCAATCTTCTTTCATCAACAATGGCTGCTCTACTGCTTAACAATCCTAAGATGTGGCCATTCAATGCAATCCAGTTTCTAACTAACGGATCTGGGTTCAGAGGTTTTAAGGCTTCCGGATATGGACTTCTCAAGCAAGTGCCTTTTGTCAAGGACGTCATAGCGAATAAGGGAAGTGTTGAGAAAGCTTATAGAGATCTTGCCAACAAAACAGATAATCCTATAGCTTCGGCAAGGATTAAAAGATTCTATAGAGAAAACACATCTATCCACACTCCAACTATGGAAGAGTTCATACCGACTGACGAATCTCAAAGTGCATGGAGATTTATAATCAATGCCTCCACGGTTCTGTTCAGAACATCGGATCAGCTTTCACGATACGGATCTTTTGCTTCTGCATCTAAAGCAGTTGACGATGCTGTAGTTAAGTTTCAGAAATCAATGAGAGGAATTAATCCTAAGTCTAAGGCTCAAGCTATAAAAGAGATATACAAAGATCTTCACATGGATCAGTTTGACTACACAGATAGGCTTGACTTGGTTAATCTGCTTGCAAAATCAGATGAGGCTGGAGTTTTAAATGAATTCGGTTATCAGTACGTAAAGAATGCTGTTACTGCAGACAACTATGATTACTCCAAGCTCGGAACCACCTTGTTTGCAGACAAGATCAAAAACTTTTCTCCTGCTGTCGGAACAACTGCCATGTTTACTTCTTGGTCTTTCCACTACATGAACAATGTCATCGGTGGAGCAATAAGAGCTTATAAGAATGGAGACAAGAAGCCTATGGCCAGTCTCGCTTTAATGTCAATGGCGTGGGGAGCAGCAGCCGCAGCGGTCACTGATTCAGAAAACGAAACTCTTGAATCTATAGGAAAGTATGCTCTCACAAGAACTCCTGTAATACAGCCAATAACATCTCTCATATCCATGACAACTCAGGGTCCTGCAAGAACAATGGAATCACTTGTTGCATTACCTATGTGGGCAAGCTACAAGGCTCAAGAGGAAATGATTGGATTTATCACAGACAAGAAGACAGGTCTTACATATAAAGCTGATGAGGCTTATAACAAGATGGCAGGAAACCCTTTCATTAGAAGCCACGCAGGCCAATTTTTATTAGATGTAATCGACGGAGAGTGACATGGGAGTATTTAATAAAACGATAGCACAAGAAGATAGAAACTACTTAGTAAAAGTATCCTCCAACGATGAGGTTGCTGATTACTTGGAGTCCAAACTGGTTGCAGGAACAGGAGTTGAGATCACAAAAGAAGGAACAGGTGACAATGAGAAGCTCAGGATTGACTATGACGCCACATCTGCAACTAACCCCAACAACAAGGTCGCTGTAGATGTAACCAAGACACCTGGTTTTCTTGAAGATGTTCTGACTACCAAGGCAGGAACGCCTCTTATTGCATTCAAAACAGGGGCTGATCTTGAACTTGAATACACAGGAGATTTAACTGATCAGAGCGACACCAACATAACCTCTCCCGTAGATGGAGACCTACTGCAGTATAACGGATCATCAAGTAAGTGGGAAAATAAAACACTGGATGAAGTACTGCCAACACTTGACATTGTTGGAGATGTCGACTACTCAGGAATTGCTCAGCATAACGTCATGATAAGAGGTAGTAGTAGCTGGGAAAACTTTCCGCTTTTAAGACAATCATCCGTTGACTACACCACAACTCTGCCTAGTGACACCAGA
>JAFDAE010000038.1 GCA_019314005.1 Deltaproteobacteria bacterium
TTAGGAAACACCCAACTGTATTTGGAGTATTTGTTTGGCGGAGCAATACAATTGGAAGAGCAGATCGGTTTGTTGACAATTCAGTACTCAATGAAATATTTCTTTTTTACGACGATAATAAAATCAGCAAAACAGAAGCTATGAAATTATTTCCTTTTGCCAATTGCTCATGATTCTTTAATAGTTACCGCAACTGAAACGGCCATAACATCGGCATTAAGAGCGACGGCAAAAAGCCGCCGCGCCTTATGCCGCGCCTTATGCCGGGCGTTCGCATTGAGGAATAAATGAATCAGATTCTTGTAAAAGCCAAAAAAGCAATATGGGCTGCTTATAGAAGAAATCATAGTTGTCCGGTATCAAAAGACGGCTACGTATGCTGTCCTGAAGACAACCTAATTTCATCAGTTCACATGGCAGACTTCAAGGATGACATGGATTCTGGTAGCGGAAATGAGCTTAAAGGAAAGTTTCGAGCGCTTCACTCTTCAGCAGCGTTGGCAGTCAATAATTTCGCTGTATGGAAAAGAAATCTGACTGATCTGTCATTATGCGGAAGACTGGGATTTACATCTCTAATTTTCGAACGCAAGTGCTCTACGGGCCTTGGTGGTACGCCGCCAAACCTGGACGTATTCCTTGAAAGCAATTTTTGTGTGATAGCGGTCGAGTCTAAATTCCTGGAATACTTAACACCAAAAAGGGGACATTTCAGTTCAAGTTATAATAGAGAGAAACTACCACAAGCGGAGGACGCTTGGTTGCATCTTATCGAACGAATTAAAAAGCAACCAAAACAACATTTGGATATGGCCCAACTTGTCAAGCATTACTTAGGGTTGCGCAATCTGTCCCAAGAAAGCCGGATTGAAATCATCCTTTTATATCTTTTCTGGGAGCCGGAGAATTGGATTGATTTCGATGTATTTCACCAGCATCGCAAGGAAATTGCGGCATTTTCATCTTATATTGAGAAATCGTCAATTAGGTTCATAGCCCAGAGTTATCCCGAATTGTGGACCGAATGGAAAAATCATCACGGGGATACCGATCATATTTGTTCATTGTTGAGCCGTTACCAGTTAACAATATAGAAACGAAAGATGCGACCCTTATGGACCCGCTTCAGGTTTTAGGTGAGCATCAAGCTTATAAGTTAACTGCGTCCCAAAAGCCCGCCCTGGGCGTTATCCCAATAAATTTCCTCTTGACATACACATTTATTATGATAAAATGTGTATGCATAAAGGGGGTGATTACCGTGATGAAACGTACAAATGTCGTTCTTAATGATAAGCTTGTGAAATCATGTCTTAAAGCAACAGGACTAAAGACTCAGCGGGAATTGATTGACTATGCCCTTCGAGAACTGCTTCGCCATGAATCTCAAATGAAGATACTCGAACTTAAGGGTAAAGTCCGCTGGACGGGGAACATCAATACATTAAGGCGGGGGCGTGTAACATGATGGTGCTTGTTGACACAACCGTCTGGATAGATTTTTTTTCCGCACGTTCTGCGCCACACGTCTTATCTCTTGAAAATCTTATTGAGCAAAGAGATGATATCTGTATCTGCGGTGTAATTTTGACAGAAGTCCTTCAGGGAATTCAAAATGACAATGAATTTAAGAAAACAAGAAATATGTTTAATAATCTAATATTACTTCCAATGCCTTCCCAGACATTCTTACGTTCAGCAGAAATTTACCGATCTCTCCGAAAAAAAGGCTTTACTATTCGCAAACCAATTGATTGTATGATTGCTTCTGTTGCAATTGAAAACGATATACCCCTTCTTCATAATGATAAAGATTTCATACCTATTGGAAAGCACTGTGGATTAAAAGTTCATAAATCATAAAATAAGAGAAAATAGATTGCTCATGGGTCACTTGACCCCTTATCCAGGATAATGGTGAAAATATGAAAAAAATTTTTAACGGTCAAAAGACGACAAAATTGGGTACTAAAAAGAGGCCCGCTGTTGTTAATGTGCAAACCAAAAAAAGATTGAAAGAAGTAGCATCAATATTTGAAAAAAACGGCTGGGAATATACAATTGGATTGGAGCCGGATAAACCAGAGGATATTACCGATTTAGAAATATTATTAAATCCAACAACAACCAAGATAGCCGAAAAGAAAGTTGGACGCAATGATCCCTGCCCATGTGGCAGCGGGAAAAAGTATAAAAAATGCTGTGGCCAATAAGCCTATCTACATTAATCTTACTGAATAGGTCTGGCTTATGACTGTGTCAAACATTTACTCGGATATACCAAAAGAACTTCCCGATGAGTTGCTTGAGGAGATTATCCAGAGCAGTTCATTCAGGCTTGAGAGAATAATATCGAAGGGCCATTCAACCCCAGAGTGGTATGACCAAGACCAAGACGAGTGGGTTATCCTCCTTAAAGGAAGTGCAGGATTACTAATTGAAGGTGAAGATGAAATTGTTTACTTGAAACCGGGAGATTATATACATCTACCAGCTCATTTGAGGCATCGCGTGGAGTGGACTGCCCCCGGGGAAGAAACCGTATGGCTTGCGTTGCATTATCAAGCCTAACAAGGGGAAAGAGAGCTATGTATAAAAATCTGAGACGCTCTGTATTTCTTTTACCCGTTGTTTTAATGATCTTCCTTTTCTCCTGTGCAACATTCCCAGAGCACCCGACTGCAGACAGGCTTGTAGCATACACGGTCAAAAATGATGAAACTCTTCTGAGCCGATATGCTCCTGTTTTTATAATAGAAAACCACAAAGAGAGATACAACCTCATCGGCACCCCGGATGCAGAAATCACCAAGGATATGAAAGAAAAGGTTTATGTTGATCCTGAGAAGGCGACTGTCTACAGTCAGAAGAGGGTGTTTAAAACTTTCAGAAGTACTTACACAAACCTGGTATATCGCATACACTTTGAAAAAATACCCGGCGGATTAGTTCCTTTCCATTTGGGAAAAGGGAAAAACACGGGGCTGATTGTGATTATCACACTCAGCAGCCGGAATGAGCCGATACTGTATACCACGGTGCATACCTGCGGCTGTTACCTATCCTTTGTTCCGACATCATATATGCCTGCGAACGGATTTCCTGATGGCTGGAAAAGAGGACGGCAGTCTGTATTCTCTGAAAATCTCCCCGGTTTCCTGGACTACAAAGGATCATTCCCCGACCGGAACAGAACGATAATATTAATACGGAACGGATCTCACAGGGTGAAAGATATATGGTTATCAGCCGCTGATTCTTTGAAACAATACAATACTGTCGTGGCAGAGATTCAGCCTCTTGTCTCCCTGGAAAAACTTCCTCTGAAAAATTATGAAACAACCTCATTTTATGAAACTTCCGGTCCCCGTGAGGGCTATGTGAAGGGGAGTCACAAGACTCGGGAGAGGCTTCTGATGAGTTGGTGGGCCTTTGATTGGAGGGTAGGAGAGGATAAAAAATTCGGAAAAGATAAAAACGACGGGATTCTGTTCTACACAAGTCTTAAACCGTGGGACAGAGAAAAGTCTGATATGCGGGATTTTGCCACCTTTTTAAGATATTGGAAATGGAAACTGTAAAAAATTGATACGCAGGGTCAGGAATGGGGGAATGGGGAGCATTAGGTCGGATCGACAATTCTGCCAAGGAACAGGATGCTTCCTGAGTGGTTATCACGGATCAGGAATACAAACGGATGATCTGCGCGAAATACCGGAGGCGGTGTGGGAAGCGCAGATGTAAGCCGCATGACCACTCCTGTTGCCGCTGCCGCCTCGGTGCCTTCTTCATTAACATCCACGAATGCTTTGTGGACTACAGCAGAAATATACAGCGTTTTCGTGCCGTCCATTCCTGAAAAATCGGCATTTGGGCGGAACGCATCAGGCATGCCCATCGAGGCAAGTGTTTCAGCAAGGCTAAGTTGAGATGTCATCTTAAATTTTGGCAAAAATACCACAACCTCTCTCTTCCTGAGAAGACCCATCCATGCGTTAAGGTTTTCCGGGTTCAGATCGGCTTCAAGTTGAGCCAGGCCGTCAATCTTCCCGGGCAGCAGTACAATCATCGAGAGATCGTCCCCGACGTAAGGCAATTCAAGAATCTGCAAGCTGTCACTTTCCGTATATCTGAACTCCTGTGTCTGAGTCATCAGGGGCACCTTGACCGACTTGCCGGTAGCCGGCCGGAACGGCTCCTCCTTCGTATGGCTCTTGTTAAACTGAGACCCCCAGTTACCTTTGAAATAAATGGCGTTTGTTAGAACAAGACGCGTTAGAGGATCGAGAACACCACGCTTTATTAAATCCTTGATCTTGTTTTTCGTTTTCTGTTCCACCCACGCGTTGATTTCCTTGCGCGCCGTCTCACAATCTCTTTTAAAATCTACATGGTTAGGCGCAGCTCCGTAGTTTTTCGCTGTCAAATCGAGAAACTCTTTGAGGAAAACATAGTCTTTCTGGGCCCACAGAGCGTTTGCGACATTGAGTTCAATGTCTCTGTTTTGCGCAGCATTGAACTGTGCTTCGAGGCAGGCAAATGCGGGATGAAGCCGTTTTTGGTCCAACGTGAAGTGGAGCGCTCCAGCCATTTGTTTCTCGGTCTTTCCGCGCGCTCCGGCATAGGTCATGGCAAGCGCTGTTGAGATACTGTAGGGAGAAAAAAACAGATTACCCTCTGCATCCTTCAATTGCTTGTAAAGATCAAACGCAAACGAGGTGTTTCCTTCCACAACAGCGTTTGTGTCTGTACTATTCAGGGCTTCAGCATATACGCCGGACGTTAAGACTGCTATCGCCAGAACAGTCAGCAAACCTGTCGAGAACGCTCGTGTCATATTTATTAAACATCTCCTTGCTGCACACCGCCGCCTTGAGCGTCCAATTCCGGGGCCAAGAAGTCCGCCCAGGCGGTTGCTGCGGAGGATGTCATCTTTTTGAATTCTATGCCCATTTTGTATTTATTCCCGCCCCTTAAGACCCACACCACACTGACTTCCGCCTCTATTGGCAAGTCCGAATCGATGACCATATTAAACAGTCTATTCATGGCCCAGGGCTTATCACTTTCAACGAGCAGGCCGCCCATACTCGCGTTAAACGCAACCCCTTTTAAAACTTTGTCGTCATCTTTCACAGCAACAGGCAGGGACACGTCGACCCGGGGGAATCTTCGTTGATCTTTACACACAATTGCCAAAATACCCTACCTATAATTTAGAACAAATAATTTGTTCCATTTTTTGGGGTAAAAGCGCTAGGAGGCTGTCCGAGAATTATGTCCGTAACGCAAAAGCGTGAGAACAAGACAAAATTTTCGGACAGCCTCCTAGTCCGTATCTGTCTTAAGCACTGACAAGAAGGCTGACTGGGGTATCATGACATTGCCTACCATCTTCATCCGCTTTTTCCCTTTTTTCTGTTTTTCAAGGAGCTTTCGTTTCCTGGAGATGTCCCCTCCGTAACACTTGGCGGTAACATCTTTCCTGAAGGCTGAAACGGTTTCTCTGGAAATGACCTTCGCTCCAATGGCGCCTTGAATGGCGATCTTGAACATCTGCCTCGGTATTTCCTCTTTCAGTTTTTTGCAGGCATGTCTCGCCCTTTCAACTGCCCCGTCACGGTGCGCCAGTTGGGAAAGAGCGTCCACCCGCTCTCCATTAACCAGTATATCGAGCTTAACCAGGTCGCTCTCCCGATAGTCGATCAGATCATAGTCAAATGAGCCGTATCCCTGCGTGACAGTCTTTAACCTATCATAGAAGTCGTAGACAACCTCGGCAAGGGGGAGTTCGAATGTGATTTCGATTCTGTTGCTCTTCATGTACTGGTAGTTGCTGTTTACACCCCGGCGGTCTAAGCAGAGCTTCATCACCGCCCCCATGTATCTTTCGGGTATCATAATAGACGCCTTGATATAAGGCTCCTCGGTCCTATCGATTGTACTCGGGTCCGGGTAAAGAGCCGGGTTATCTATAACCGGGGCAGTACCGTCGCTCAGGTAGCATTTATATTGCACGGAAGGGGCGGTCAGGATCAGGGAAAGCCCGAATTCCCGTTCAAGACGTTCCTGAACCACCTCAAGGTGAAGGAGCCCCAGGAACCCGCATCGAAACCCAAAGCCCAGAGCAACGGATGAATCCTTTTCATAGGTAAGAGAAGCGTCGTTCAATTTCAGTTTTTCCAGGGCAACGGCAAGTTCCTCATAGTCATCTGCCGCAATGGGATAGATGGAGGAAAAGACCACCGGCTTGACCTCCTTGAATCCAGGAAGCGAGGCATCACACGGTCGGTCATTCAACGTGATGGTATCACCACATCTCGTGTCACTGACCGTCTTGATTCCTGCTATGATATAGCCGACCTGACCTGCTGAAAGGGCCTTGAGCGGCGCCCGGTCCAGTCTGAAGACGCCGACCTCTTCCACCCTGTACGCGGCTTTGTTCGACATAAATTGTATGGTATCGCCCGTCTTGACACTTCCTTCAAAGACACGGCAGTGAACAATGGTGCCCCGATAGGAATCATAATGCGAATCAAATATCAGGGCCTGCAAGGGGGCTTTAGGGTCCCCTTTTGGAGGGGGGAGTTGCGTTACAATCGCCTCCAGTGTCTCTTCGATACCTATCCCCTCTTTGGCTGAGACAAGCAATGCATCTTCAGAATCAAGTCCCAGGTCCTCATCAATCTGCTGTTTTACCCGTTCAATATCCGCGGACGGGAGATCGATCTTGTTGATCACCGGAACTATTTCAAGATCGTGTTCCATTGCCAGGTACAGGTTGGCCAGGGTCTGCGCCTCGACTCCCTGGCTGGCATCTATTATAAGAAGGACCCCTTCACATGAGGCAAGCGATCTGGAAACCTCGTATGTGAAGTCAACATGCCCGGGTGTATCGATCAGATTCAACATATACTCCTGGCCGTCTTTTGCCGTGTAAGGCAGAGTGACCGCCTGGCTTTTAATGGTGATGCCCCGTTCCCGCTCAATATCCATGGTATCCAGAATCTGGTCCTTAAAGTCTCGTTCCGAGACAAGGTCTGTGGCCTCGATCAATCGGTCGGAAAGCGTTGATTTTCCGTGGTCGATGTGAGCAATAATACTA
Source organism: Deltaproteobacteria bacterium (assembly GCA_019314005.1). Next base: position 7,106 of record JAFDAE010000038.1, read on the forward strand.
AAATTACGAATCTGTTTCATATGATATTTAATTTGCCTTTTTTATCTTAATAACGTTCTGTAATACAAAAATATACCTAACCTAGATCCGCAACAGTGTCAATCTTGATGGCGTTGTAAAAAGTCCAATCTACTGCATTGTAGTAGTTTTTCAGGCACTCGACATACCATTAGTATGCCTTCGTATCTGAAAAACTACTACGCCTTGTATATTGACCTTTTTACTTAGCCATCCTTTATCAAACTCAAGACTTTTTACGAGATCATCAATCTTGATCGTTTCTTAAAAACAGGTCTCCTTATAAAGCGAGAAGGTTTGAAGGAATAGTTTTCTATGTTAAAAAATCGATCATCTTGTTTATGTCTGTTGTTGGCTCTTTGCAGGCATGGTTGCGGCAGACATAGGCAGTGGCCGTACCGTCGATGGCCACGTGATCTTTGGTAAATTCAGCAATGCGCGTAATGTCGGGAGTTCCTTCCTCAATTGGACGAAAAACTACCACCTTATTGGGTACAAACGCCTTTCTAAGCGCCTGAATCATGGCGCTCGTGTCCTCTTTCCGCGGGTATCCTGCGATTGTAATCTCATAGAAAGGTCCCGCTGCATAGTCCACCGCAATCATTAACTGGGTATGCGCGGAAGGCGAGTGAGCGATGGCTCTTGAAAAGGTGCGCCCAATCCGGACCGCCTTCTCCTCTAAGTCATACCTGCCCGTAATGCGTCCAAGACGCAACAGATTGAGCATCGCTACGGAATTGCCCGAGGGGAGCGCGCCATCATAGATCTCCTTCGGGCGAACAGGAAGGTTCTCGTCATCGTCTGCCGTTAAATAGAATCCACCGCCTTTGTCATCCCAAAAATGGGTAAGCAGATCACGATTAAGGTCGAGCGCTGCTTGCAGGTACTGCGCCTCAAACGTAGTCTCATAAAGTTCGATTAACCCCCAAATAAGAAAAACATGGTCGTTGAGCTTTGCTGTTATGGCTGCTTCGCCATCCCGATAGCGATGTAACAGCCGACCGTTCGACCCGCGCATATTCCTCAGTATAAAATTTGCGGCACGGACAGCTGCTTCCGAATATGTTAACTCGTCAAAGGCTTGCGCCCCCCTGGCAAGAGCAGCGATCATCAGTCCATTCCAATCAGTCAATATCTTGTCATCCTTGTGTGGATGAATACGTTTTTGTCTTGCGTCGAAAAGTCTTTCTCGCGCCTTTTCTATACTGTTGAGAAGTTCTTCATCTGGTATCCCAAGTTCTTCTGACAGTGCGGGTAGTGCTTTTTTTAAGTGAAGGATATTTTTCCCCGTCTTTTGGTGGCTTATTTCGTCTTCGTAGTTTCCTTCTTTTGATACGCTTAAAACCTTTACAATAAGATCAGCTTTGTCTCCTAAGGTCCCTCTTATCTCCTCGTCGGTCCATACATAGAACCTTCCCTCCTCCCCTTCACTCTCAGCATCTTCAGCTGAATAGAATCCACCTTCCGGAGCTGTCATATCTCTAATGATATACGCGAAGATCTCTTCTGCTGTCTCTCTGTATTCCGGTCTTCTTGTCGCTTGATGGGCCTCTATAAAGGAAAGAGCTATCAGCGCCTGATCATAGAGCATTTTTTCAAAATGTGGCACAAGCCATTCGGCATCAGTAGAGTAGCGGTGGAAGCCGAATCCTATATGGTCATAGATGCCGCCACAGCGCAGAGCCCGGAGAGTTTTTTCGACCATGGTTAAAGCATGATCATTTCCGGTGCGCTTCCAGTAACGAAGCAGGAAAGAGAGAATGTGGGGTGTTGGAAATTTCGGAGCCCCCCCAAAGCCGCCGTGTTTTTCGTCAAAACGTTGGAGGAGTTCCTCATAGGCAGTATTAAGCATGGATACATCGAGTTCCTCGCCGGGTGAATCACACGATATCTGCCGCAGAGATGCAGTCACCTGAGAAGCCGCTCGCACTGTTTCTGCCCGTCGCGTCGTCCAGATCTCTTTGATACGAGGAATCAACTCCAACATTCCGATTTTGCCAAACCGGCTCTGTTTCGGGAGGTACGTTTCAGCAAAAAATGCCTGTTTATCCGGTGTCATGATAATGGTAAGGGGCCACCCGCCACCTCCTGTCATCATCTGGCAGACCGTCATGTAGATGTTGTCAATGTCGGGCCGTTCTTCGCGATCCACTTTAATCGACACAAAGGCATCATTCATGAGTCGAGCTACTTCATAATCTTGAAATGACTCGCGTGCCATCACGTGGCACCAGTGACACGTTGAATATCCGATTGATAAAAAAATCGGTTTCTCCTCTTTGCCGGCCCGTTCAAATGCCTCCGGCCCCCACGGATACCAATCCACTGGATTATCAGCGTGCTCAAGCAGGTACGGGCTCTTTTCGTGGCTGAGTCGATTATGTTTCTTCTTTGCCATGGGCATAATATTCCCTCATAAAATATATTACTATGAAACAGCACTCACTTCAAAAGAATAAAAAATGATGGTTTCGTAAAAAGTCTTTGCGAAGTTATCAACAATAGACTTGACACGGCAAAAAAACCTATGATATCAATAAAAAATACTGAAACAGTAAGGTCTTAATTAATATGAAGCAAAATAAAGTGGAAAGATGTTGGTGGTGGTGTAGCACAGACGATGTGGTGTGCCCACCCGTGTAATATCTTCTGCTTTTACAGTTAAACCGTGGGCCACTATCCCGCGGTTTCATGAATGCCGTGGGCGACCCCCACGGCATTTTTATTTGTAACGGAGTTCAGAGGAAACTCTATGCTGCCTTGTAAATGTGAAGAAAGCAAGGCAAGCAACCCAGAACCGTGAACCGTGAACCGTGAACCTAACAACCTGAGTAATTACGTATTAACAAGTGATAAAAGAGGAAGATACCCTTTATGAGGCGAACAACCCATCCCACGCGAAAAGATTTTTTGGAAAAAGCAAAAACGTATAATCTCATCCCGGTCTACCGGGAAATCCTGGCAGACACTGAGACTACCATTGGAGTTTTTAAAAAGGTGGGCGGGGGAAGGTATTCTTTTCTGCTCGAAAGTGTTGTAGGCGGGGAGAAATGGGGACGTTATTCCTTTATCGGAATCAAGCCCTCCCTTGTCTTTAAAAGTAAAGGGAATACAATTACAATCGATAAACAAGGGGAACAAAAACAAGAGGAAGCCGTAGACCCGATCCGTTCCCTGGAAAAGCTCCTTAATTGGTATAACCCCTTTGAGACTAAAGGGCTTCCCCGTTTCTTTGGGGGAGCGGTCGGATACCTTGGATATGACGTAGTCCGTTTTTTCGAACAGATACCGGACCAGCTTCCGGACGATTTGGGCCTGCCTGACACCCAGTTTATGATTCCCGAGCAGGTACTGATATTCGACAACCTGGAACAGACCATAAAGGTAGTCTGCAACGTGCGCCTTGCCGATGGGACAGATCCTGATAAACTGTATGACGATGCGGTCGGCCGGATCGATAAATTAATAGAAAAAATCAAGCAACCATTGCCCCTGGAAGAAATAGAGTCAGTGTCAGAGACATCACCCTCTATGACTTCGGGGATACCCAGAGAAGAGTTTGAGTCAATCGTCCTTAAGGCCAAAGAATACATCAGGGCGGGTGATATTATTCAGGTAGTCCTTTCGCAACGATTTGAAGCCGACAGTACTTCCGACCCGTTCGATGTCTATCGCGCTCTTAGGCGAATTAATCCTTCTCCGTATCTCTTTTACCTGAGGTTTGACGACACAGTGCTTTTGGGCTCATCCCCTGAGGTAATGGTTCGGGTAGAAGACGATCGCGCGACTCTGCGCCCCATTGCCGGAACAAGGCCGCGTGGGAAGACCGAGGAGGAGGACAAGGCGCTTGAGAAAGAACTTTTGGCGGATCCCAAGGAGCGTGCCGAACATATTATGCTGGTCGATCTGGGGAGAAACGATCTGGGTCGCGTATGTCGTTATGGGAGTGTGCACGTTACCGAACTCATGGAGGTCGAACGATATTCTCACGTAATGCACATTGTCTCAAACGTGGAAGGAATTTTGAGGGATGGGGTTAACTCATTTGATGTATTGAGCGCCTCTTTCCCGGCAGGCACGGTATCAGGGGCCCCCAAGGTGAGAGCCATGGAAATTATCGAAGAATTAGAATCACATAAACGCGGTCCTTATGCGGGGGCGGTCGGATATTTTAGTTTTTCCGGAAATATGGATCTGGCAATTACCATACGGTCGATCCTGATCCATGATGGAAAGGCAATGGTACAGGCAGGAGCAGGAATCGTGGCTGACTCAGTACCGGAAAAGGAATACGAAGAGATCGTTAACAAAGGGAAGGCGTTGTTTAAAGCGGTACAGATGGCATGATTGTGAGGAACTTATGATCTTGATGATCGACAACTATGATTCGTTTACGTATAATCTTGTACAGGCCTTTGGGGCGTTAGGCGAAGAGGTCTCTGTGTTTAGAAACGACAAGATCCCACTCAAGGAACTTAGAGATATTCACCCGGACAGATTGGTGATCTCTCCCGGCCCGGGTGTGCCGAAGGACGCCGGAATCAGTATTGAAGCAAGAAAATATATCTTCAATTAAAACAACCATTTGAGGCAACACGTTATCATTCCCTTGTTGTTGAGCGCGAGAGTCTTCCGGATTGTTTTGAAATTGTTTCCGAAACAAAACAGGGAGAAATTATGGGGATACGACACAAGGAACTTTCCATTGAGGGGGTACAGTTTCACCCTGAATCACTTTTGACGCGAGAAGGGAATAAGTTATTAGAGAACTTTATAAAGGGAGACCTCTATCTTTAAATGTTTTGAACATTTGATATTTGAATTTAGGATTTGTTGAGCGCTGACGCTTTACTGCGTGCCGGATTTCGAAATTCGATATTCGGATTTTTCTCATTGAAGGAGCGGCAATGATAAAAGAGATGATTCAAAAGGTGGTCATGGGAAATGACCTTACCGAAGAAGAGATGGCCTTGGTGATGAATGAGATCATGGAAGGACGGGCTACGGACGCCCAGATTGGGTCCTTTATAACCGCCTTAAGGATTAAAGGGGAAACCATTGAGGAAATTACCGGGGCTGCCAAGGTCATGCGCGAGAAAGCAACCCGCATAAGGGTAGGAAATGAGGCCGTAAGCATCGACCGGGAGGATATTAATGTAGATTTGGAGACCATCCTCGACACCTGCGGCACAGGCGGGGACGGGACCAATACCTTTAATGTCTCCACAACCGCGGCCTTTGTTGTGGCCGGAGGTGGTGTCACGGTGGCAAAGCACGGCAACCGTTCCGTATCGAGCCAGTGCGGAAGCGCGGATGTTTTGGCCGCCCTGGGGGTAAACCTTGATGTAACGCCCGATATTGTCGAAGACTGCATCCGGAGCATAGGTATCGGATTTCTCTATGCGCCTAAGCTTCACGGCGCCATGAAACATGCTATCGGCCCCAGGAGGGAGATCGGGATTCGTACTATATTCAACATCCTCGGCCCGTTGACTAATCCGGCCGGGGCCAATGTTCAGGTGTTAGGCGTATACGATGCGGCATTGACGCCGGTGCTTGCTGAAGTGCTGCGCAACCTGGGAAGCAGGGGCGCATTTGTGGTGCATGGCGAAGGGAGCTTTGATGAAATCAGTATTATAGGACCGACTCAGGTGAGCGAGCTGCGGGCGGGACAAGTGACCACCTATAAGATAGCACCGGAAGAATTTGGTATTAATAGGGCTAAACTTTCTGACATCAGAGGCGGGAGCGCTGAACAGAATGCTGCTATAGTACGGGAAATCCTGGACGGCCAAAAGGGGCCTAAGCGCGATATGATATTATTGAACGCAGCCGCGGCCTTTAGGGCAGCGGACAAAGCACCGGACATGAAAACCGGCATAGCAATGGCGGAAGAAAGTATCGATTCCGGAAAGGCACGAGAAAAATTAGAACTTCTTATCAAAAAGACGAATTTATAGCTTTTCAGAAAAAGAATTTGGACACGGATAAACGCAGATTAACACGGATTTTAATGTGTTATAATAATCTGTATACCTAAAAAGATTTTTTACCTATATGATGATTCTGGACAAAATTGCTGCTCATAAAAAGGGCGAGGTACAAGAGTCAAAAGAGAGGCATCCGCAGAGAGCCTTGGAGAAACGGATTGCCGGGCTGAATGAGACTCGCGACTTTAAGGCCGCTCTTGCACGTGAGGATCGTATCTCCCTGATCGCTGAGATCAAGCAGGCGTCACCGTCAGCAGGTATTATTCGTGATGACTTTGACCCAATGAAAATTGCTCAAATATATGAAAAAGAAGGGGCAGACGCGATTTCTGTCTTGACCGACGAAGAATTCTTTCAAGGAAGCCTGGTGACCTTATCCTTAATAAATAAAATGTTTTCTCTCCCGTTACTAAGGAAAGACTTTATTATAGATCCTTATCAGATATATGAAGCCAGGGCGTTTGGCGCTGACGCGATTCTCCTGATAGTTTCCCTCCTTTCACCAGACACACTCCTGTCATATCTCAGGACTGCTCGGGAGCTGGGGCTTTCGGCCTTGGTGGAGGTACATACAGAGGAAGAACTACATATAGCAGTTGACGCGGGAGCAGAAATCATCGGCATAAACAACCGGAATTTAAAAACTTTTGCAGTAGATATAGAAAACACCCTGCGACTTCTTCCCGACTTTCCAAAGGACACGCTTTGTGTAAGTGAGAGCGGGATAAGGACTGCTGACGATATTGACATACTTAGACAGGCGGGGGTGGATGCTATACTGATCGGAACAGCATTTATGAAAGCACGCAACATAGCTGAAAAGGTACGGGAGCTGATAGGTGGAAGCACAAAGGACTAAAATCAAGATTTGCGGAATTACACGTCTGGAAGACGCTCTCCTGGCAGCAGACCTTGGCGCGGATGCCCTTGGATTTATCTTTGCCGAAAGCCCCCGACAAGTGGTTCCTGAAACTGCCAGGAAAATTATTTCCCTGCTTCCCCCTTTTGTAAATTCCGTAGGGGTCTTTGTGGATGAAGAACAGGAATCAGTGCGCGAAATAGCCGCCTATTGTAAGCTTGATCTGGTACAACTTCATGGAAACGAATCGTCCGGATATTGCAAGGCCCTTGACTTAAAGGCTCTCAAAGTAATCAGGGTGAAGGACGAAAAAAGTATCGAGTCAATGGCCTCTTACCGTGGAACTGTGCAGGGGTTTCTCCTTGATACCTATGTAAAGGGACTTCCCGGTGGAACCGGCAAGACATTTAACTGGGAGTTGGCCAAACAGGCAAAAAAATATGGCCCCGTGATACTCTCAGGAGGTCTCAATCCTGACAACATCTGTGAAGCCATAGAGAAGGTAAAACCATATGGTGTTGATATAAGCAGCGGGGTTGAAGCGTCCCCCGGCATAAAGGATCCTGATAAATTGAAACTACTCTTCTCTAATATCTGAGCCTCACGCGAACACCTCTTTAAAATAATCAACCGTCCTGGCAAGACCCTCTTCTGTTGAAACTTCCATCTTGTATCCCAGGAGATCTTCGGATAAAGATATATCGGCATGTGAATGTTTTACATCACCGGGTCTTGGATCAGCATAGATCGGTTCAATGTCTGAGCCGATGATTTTGTTCAGGATGGCCAGCAATTCGTTGAGGGTAAGCCGCCCTCCGCAAGCAAGATTCATTGCTTTTCCCGCCGCTTTCGGCGCCTCCAGCGCGAGAAAATTTCCGTATACCACGTTGTCCACATGAGTAAAGTCACGCGACTGTTCACCGTCTCCGAATATGGTCGGTCGGGTACCCGCAAGAAGGGCCTTTATGAATTTTGGGATAACAGCCGAATATTCTGAATTCGGATCCTGCCGGGGACCGAATACGTTAAAATAGCGCAGGCAAACCGTCTCCAGACCGTAAAGTTCATAGAAAATCCTGAAATAGTGTTCAGCGGTCAGCTTTTGTACCGCATACGGAGAGAGGGGGTTGGGGGTTATGGTTTCCACCTTCGGCAGGGTTGGTGTGTTTCCGTAGACTGAAGATGACGAGGCGAACACCATCCTTTTTACACCCGCGTCCCGAGCCTCCACCAGCAAATTGAGGGTGCCGTTGATATTGGCATCATTCGATTCAACAGGTTGCGCGACCGATCGAGGCACCGAGGGTATGGCCGCCTGATGCAGTACATAATCGATACCTTCTACCGCCTTCCGGCAGATCTCTCTGTCAGCCATATCTCCTTGTAAAATTTCCAATCGCGAGGTAAGCGTTTCGCCAAGTTCCGGAAACACGAGGTTTTCCTTCCTTCCGGTCGAAAAGTTGTCCAAAACCCGCACAGCGTCTCCCCGCTTCAGGAGCGCTTCCGCTAAATTCGAGCCGATAAAACCACCGCCGCCGGTTACCAGAATATTTGCCATGTATATGTTCCTCTCTGTTTAAATTGGAATACAGTTACGTGTCGCGACCGAAACAAATAATTTAAACAGAACACCTATCCCAAATTCTGATATATGACAAGGTGTTTTTGGCAAAAAAACTCCCTTGCCCCAATCTCCCTCTTGACACTATATCGAAGAAGTGTTAAAGATTTTTGTTTTTAATGTCAGAGACTCTGTTTTCGGGCCGTTAACTCAGTCGGTAGAGTATCTGCCTTTTAAGCAGAGAGTCGCGCGTTCGAGCCGCGCACGGCCCACCAAGAAATTTTGAGACCTTTGAAAAATGTTCAATTTTGTTCAAGTTCAAGAATGGCGAGGATTTTAACCGCAGGAATACATTGAGTATTTTGAGGATTAAAATTTGAGCCAGACGCAGAAATTGAACAAAAGGGGATGTTTTTCAAAGGTCTCACTTTTACAAAAGTGTCCCCATCGTCTAGTCTGGTCCAGGACACCGGCCTTTCACGCCGGCAACACCGGTTCAAATCCGGTTGGGGACGCCACGCCCACCCGCAATTCAACGAATTCAACAAGTTCCCCTCTGCCCCAAAAGGGAAAACGCCCATGAGTATTAAAACTTTTAAGGACACGGTGCTTGCGAAGTTTTTTTCACGATTTCCCGTTCTTGTAGAACTATGGGCCAAATCACACAAGTTTGTCGTGAACGCGACAATCCCCTGGACAGATTTGTCCAAGGATCTCAACGAATGTCGAATCGCTTTAGTAACCACGGCAGGTGTTCATCTGAAATCCCAGACCCCCTACGATATGGAAAACCAGGAAGGGGATCCCTCTTTTCGGGAGATTCCCTCAAACACACCTCTCTCCGACCTGATGATCACACACAACTATTACGACCATAAAGATGCTGATAGTGACGTCAATGTTGTTCTTCCCATGGAAAGACTGAAAGAACTTGAAGCTGAAGGGATCATCAAAGGAATAGCGTCTCGCCATTTCTCTTTTATGGGCCATATCCTTGGCCGACATATAGAGAAGCTGATCAAGCAAACAGGGCCGGAGGTGGCAAGGATGCTGAAAGGTGATCAAAACGATATCGTATTCTTGACACCTGCTTGAGGGACTTGCGTTCAGTCCGTGGGGCTGATCCAGAGAGCTATCGAAGCGGAAGGAATTGCAACGATCTCTGTTTCTCTAAATCGTATGATCACTGAAAAAGTGAAACCTCCCAGGTCTCTGCTGCCCGCCTTTCCCTTAGGCCATCCAATGGGAAACCCTTTTGACAAGGGGTTACAAAGACGGATTTTAATGGAGGGATTAAGATACGTCAAAGAGATTAGAAAACCTGGAACGATCATAGACCTAACAAGTACTTATAGGATACAAGGCGGCAAATGCGCCGTTTGTGAAGTGGAAGTGGAGTGAAGTTTTTCGTGAAACCATGCACTGTAGAGGTAATATTTTTTGACTTTGGCGGTGTATTGGCTGAAGAGGGTTTCCGAAACGGCCTAGTCTCCATAGCAAAGCTAAATGGGCTTGATCCGGAAGTATTTGTAAAGGCGGCCTTCAATCTCGTCTTTGAAGATGGCTTTGTTGTCGGCCGGTCGGGCGAAGAAACATTTTGGCAGTCTCTGCGAGACCGGTTCCGTATAAAGGGGGCTGATGGCGCGCTTAGAAGTGAGGTGCTCTCCAGATTTGAGTTGCGGCCTTGGATGATGCAACTTGTTAAGGACCTTAGAGATCACAATATCCGTTTAGCAATCCTGAGCGACCAGACCAATTGGCTCGATGAGTTGGACGCACAGCACGGTTTTTTTAAACAATTCGACCGTGTTTTTAACAGTTATCACACTGGAAAATCTAAAAAAGACCCCTCGATCTTTGACGATGTGGTGGCTGAGATGGGCATCAAACCAACGCAAGCCCTGTTTGTAGATGACAATATGGGAAACATTCAAAGAGCTAAACAGAGGGGACTCTATACCATACTTTACCAAGACCGTGAGCGTTTTCAAAATGATTTGGCGCGATTTTGTCATTTCTTGAAACTACCTCCTTGGTAAGATAGACTAAGGGATATTCCCATACCAAAATCAGATGATTCCCCATATGCTAATATTTATCTGATTACAGT
>JAFDAE010000279.1 GCA_019314005.1 Deltaproteobacteria bacterium
TGATTAGTACCTAAACCCATTAGGATTCTCCATTAATGTTATTTAACCCGCCCCTCTGCATACGCTTGCTGTATTTCATCAGCCAAGCTTGCATAACGGTTGGGATCTGTTACTTGTAGATTGATTAAATCAGATCTCCGATACATCTTTTTACCACCAACGGCTTCTTGAGTAGATCTTCCTTCAGTACTTGTCTGTCTTAGGGCTTTGGTTCTGCGAGTCGTCTCTTTCGCCTTAGCTTCTCTGGTACTTGACACCATATTTAATTGGTTCCATGTCCCAAATAGCTCATTAGCGGCTTCAAAGTCGAAACCTCCGTCAGCTCTTTCATACAATTCCTTACGGATAGCACTGTCCTGTACCCATTTTCCAAAGTTATCATCTGCAACGATGGCTCTGAAATCAGGGAAAGCGGCTTCCATTTTAGATACGGAAGCTTCTCTAAGGGCGTATGCTCGATCTTGTTTTGCTTGAATAATATCAGGATGATTATCTACAGCAGACTTAACAGCCTTAGCTGGGTCATCGTAGAAGTTCTCTTCACTGACGTATTCACTCTCTGCCTCTGTTGGTGGAGGCATAGCAGCATGTTGAGCTAATTCAGCGGCTTGGATTAAAGAATCTATTAACTTTCTTTGATCTCCCACCTCTTGTCCTCTTTTACCGAGTGCCTTTTCAGCATTCTGGTGCATATCAATAACGTCAGATATGGACTTACCGTGGTACTTCTCAGGTACATCAGGAGCTTGTACTTCTTCCTGTTGCATTGGTTGAGGTTCTGTAGGTGCAGTCTCTAAGGGTGCTGTTTCAGCGTCATTTACAACTATACTCATTTTAGTTCTCCGTCCATTCTTATGGATTATGGATAAATATAAATGGAGTCCTCATAACCGCATTAATGGGTTGTTGAAGATTGTTCCATAGTGATTTTAGCAATATCTTCAGTGCTTATAAGCATGCGAAGTATTGCTAATTGTCCTTTGGCGAACCAAAGTTCCTCTATATTACGAATAGCATCAACGTCTTGAGCTTCTTCGTAGATATTCTGTAATTCCTCTAATAGATCAGCCCATCCAGCGGTTTCACACATGGACATACGGTCATTAAAGAACTGTGTATCTGTTTTCATAAGGTATTATTATAGATAGAAAGTTTAGTTTCAATATCTGTAGCTCTTGCCTCTGTTCTAGAGAGTTCCGCCTTTGCCTGATTAAGCTCAGTCTCAGAAGCAAGATGTGCCACTTCAGGAGTAGTTCTAGCAGTCTCACTGGCTTGTCGTTGAGTATCCATCATGACTTTCTCAAGATCAGCAGTGTCTTTCTTAAACTTAAGCATGCGTTCTTCCATAGAGAACTCATCTGGTACAGTGGTTTGTGCCTCTGCCTGCCATTTAACAGCCTTAGCTTGTTCTTCTTGAGCTTCAGCTAGAGTTTTCTGTATGGTAGCTTCAGCCTGTTGCATCTGTAACTGCATATGAGCTTGTTCCATCTGCTGTGCTTCAGGATTAGGTTGCGACCCTTGCATAAGAGCGTTAACAATCTGATCTCTATTATGTATAGACGAGTTCTGGAACAGTGCAAGTAGGATAATGTTAAAAGCAGGAGAATCTTTAGGAATAGATTGTAACATCTGAACCATTTGAGTCATCTCTAGCTCTTTAGCCATGATCCCCATTGTAGAATAAGGGATGAACTTGTAATCATTAACAGGATACCGCTCAACATCGAACTGTATCTTTCTCCACATCGCCTTGTTAGTAAGCGGTATTAGGAAAGTGTTCTGAAAGTTCATTAAGGTACGCTTCTGTCTCTTTATAGAGGCCGCTTGCGTCATAGACATCCCAGATGCAGTACGATCAGCCCCCACAGAGACATCAGAAGAGCCAGTACCCATCTGAATCATGCTCTGTAACAGTTGAATCTGTTGCATGGTAGATGGATCAGTCTGTCCCAAGTTCAAAGGCATAATAGCATCTCTAGGAGAGCCATTAGTAAGTACAGTTCTTCCTGCTCTTACCTCAAACTTGACACCTCTAGGTAGCCGAGTAGCATCTGCCGCCATCATAGGTGTAGTAGTAAGTGCCAGTGAGTCAATTCTAGCTCTCATCTCAGCATCAAGTGCCTTCTGAGGGTTGAATCCCTTCTCACATACGCCTCTACCCCAGAACTTATTAGGAACAATGTCATGTTGATAGGAGATAAAAGGTCTATCTACCATCATGAAGGCATTCTCTTCAGCTCTCAGTATGTACGAGTCGTTAACAATAGTAACAACCGCCTCTACAAGTTCTTCTTTCTTAGAATACTCGAAGTCATCCTTCATCATCTTCTTGCGAAGGAATCTCTTAGGGACTTTGCCCCAGTATTCTGTAATCTTTACGTTGTCTGACTCATCAGCTTGTTTTGTTTCTTCCTCAAAGCCAAAGGAATTAATAGTGTAGTCCCCATCTAAAGGAACATCATTATAAATACCAGACTTAATACCCTCTAATACAAGGTATCTAGGTTTGATAACTTCATGTGCAACCCCAAGAGCTTCGTTTATAGACAAAGCAGAGGGATCAATCAAGAACTCTTTAGGAGATATAGCAACAAGCTTAACATCTAAGGAGGCTTTCTCAGTAACACCTCTTGAATAAGCCGCTGTTTCTCCAATCTGAGTATCAGTAGGTACTCTTTCTACGTTCTGTTCAACAACAATCTTACCAATACCAGTACCGTATATAGCAGAGTTAAGGAAGACCTCACATATAGCATCCTTTACTCCCGTATACTCAAGATCTTCTTGAAGTAAGTTACGGACATACTCAGCATCTTGCTTATCTTTGTCTAATAAGTCATCCTTTATGTCAAACCACTTTCCACGACCAAAGGTAGCTTCTTCTAGTTCAGCAACAGCGGACTCTACAGCTTGTTGTAATGCAGGAGAGATCAATCGAGACTTCTCAGAGTCTCTCATCTTGTCTTGAGCTACCCATATACCACGCCATAGACGATAATACTCATCCCATTTAGCAACATAGTTCATATCTCTATGAGTACGCCAGCTATCTAGCCGATAAGAGAGCCAAGAGACAAGAGCAGGGTGTGATGTTTCTTTATCTTCAAACATATTTAATCTTAATATCCAGATACTTCATCATAAGGTTCCCAGTCTTCTTCTAATTCTATTGAGTGTGCAAAGTCAGCAATTGATACCTGATCTATGTAGGACAATGCATCTAATAAGTCATCATGTGCCAAATGATTGGGGAAATCTATCATCTGAGACTTGAATACCTTCCAATCACGATCTCTATTGAAGGTAATCTGACCATGCTCCATTCTACCTTGTAACGACCAAGTGATCCTTTCTGTTTTCTTCTTACCACCATGACGTAATTCATCAATGTGGATGAACTGGTTGGTTGTTCGCATCTCATCTTGTAGATAAGGCATAATAGCGTTCTTTAATGAACCAGTTTCAATACCCACAGTAGAAGCTTCAACAGTAATAGCCGCCTTCAGTATCTTAGAGGCAGTTTCTTTGATAGACCATCTACCATGTAGTGCTTCAAAGCCAGCAGGATCTACAGCTATGACATACTGTCCAGTAGAAGGTTCCTCTCCAGTAGCAAACCATTCTTCTTTAAATATACCACCAGTAAACGATTCAAAGGATGCCTCAAACTCTTGTCTATAAGCCATAGTAGACATTGAGTTCCTTGCCATCTCTATTTCATCAGAAGGAATATAAGGGTTATCAGTAGAGTTATAAGTAAAGCTTTCCCACTCAGGATCAGTCTCAGCATTCTGATATAGATCGTAGAAGTGGTTCTTTCCAGCAGGAGTTCCAATGAATAAAGCCCCACCTCGGACATCAGCCAAGGTAGGTCTTATTATCTGTTCCCATACAACAGGTTTCATGGATGCATATTCATCTAATACGACATAAGCAAGGCCAACACCCCGTAAGGTATCAGGTCTATCTGATCCTTTGAGAAAGATCTTTCGACCATTCACCAAAGTCATTTGAGCCGTATTCTCATAAGTAGATTCAATCACCTCCCGTCCAAGCTCTTTTAATGTATGCCACATTATATCTTTAGCTTGTTGAAATGTTGGCCCCACATAGAAGACATCTTTCGAGTCTGACTGTAGTGCCTTGATTAAGAGCAGCCATGCAGCTAATCGAGACTTGCCGAACCTGCGCCCAGCAGACACAATCTTAAATCTTGCTTCACTGTTAAAGATAGCTAATTGAGCAGGATGAAGATCAATGTTAAGTTCCATATCAGAGAGTACGTTCTATAGTAGCAACCACAGCATCTTCATCTTCAAAGGTAACATCCTCACCCACACCTGAAACACCATTATCTTCCAGTATCTCAGGTAGAGATCCGGCATTACCATTGATGTTTATAACGATCTTAGGGGTTTCATCGGTGTTATCTTTTAAAGACGTACCTGCATATTTAGTTGTAGGAATTATTCTGTCTATACACATCTTTAAACAGTTAACATCACCCTTAAGAGCTTTGTCTATTATAACTCCAACTATAGCTTCTGAATTAACACCCATCAATTCCTTAGCTAGGAGGGCGTACTTATTGACGATACCTTTAGGTCTTCCTGCTGGATTACCTGAAGCACCTTTACGGAACTGTCCTTCTCTGTAAACATTACCTGCGTGACTATGGGTATTAGAATGGGTATTAGATTTAGTACTCATAATGAACATTCCCTTGAAATTAAGATAAAAAGAGTCTTAAGTAGCTTAAGTATCTTAAGCAATCATAAGACTAAGGAGGTAAAGAATAAACATAAAGAAGTAGAAAGGTATCACTAGTCTTAAGTATACTTAAGTAGTGAAAGAGTCTCTCAGAAAGTTTACTTAAGAAGGAGCTTAACGATAACTAAGAAGTAGTAGAAGGTTACTCTTCTGTATAAACTTAAAGAGGGACTTAAAGATGTACTTCTTATTCCTCTTCAGGCAACTTAAGTATACTTAAGTAAAGAACTTAGGTTTACAATATCATATTTAGAGAGATTATGCAAGCTTAAGACATAGCTTAATACATAGCTCATTAGAACACACCCCATTATTATACAGAATACAGATCTACTACTGTTTACACCAGACTATTATCTTCCCTTGATCTGTGAATGAAGGTTTATTATAGAGTATGGCGATACATGAGCCTCCCCCTAGGTGCTGTATCTAAGATCAAGCCACAGGCAAGCTGTTCTCTAGAGATATACACAGGGTAGATACGGATTATATGAGTAACAACGTGATAGTCAATCAAATGCAGTATCTCCAGTATCTGAAGTAATATAATCTACACTGTTAACAATAGAAACATAAGTAACACAAGATGCACACACCACAATCTTTATATGTTTATCTCTCTCTCTCTATCTCTTTCTCTAGGAAGATCAAGAACCTACGGTTGCCCATAGGATTGAGATAAAGCCTCAATCGCTATTCCTACACAACACCCAAGGAGCAATCGGAGATAGAGAATCATTTGATAAGATCAAGTGCTGTAAGAACAAGTGCTATAAGAGCTAGAGCTACAAGAGCTATGGAACATTAATGAAAAGGATCTCTTTATGTTTATCTTTATTATACTTCACTTGCTACGCTTCATAGGTCAAAGGAAGAAGACGGATCAAAAGATTCATAAACCTAGACACAGAAGAAAAAGATAGAACAATTAATATAGGAGCATACATC
>JAFDAE010000280.1 GCA_019314005.1 Deltaproteobacteria bacterium
ATTGATTATTTTCAAATTCTGGAAGATCGTTTGGATATGTACGTGGATGCCATGGCCAAAAACACAGATGCTTCCGAGCCCGCTGTTGTCATAGGTCCTGAATTTGCAGGGGTCTGCGGAAATGTGGATGAGGTGTTTACGGTCATGACCGGCTCGAGGATGTTTATTGCGACGGTTGGCGGTGTGAAACAATATTTTGAGGAAATCAAACTCAGATAGTCCGGAATTACGTCTTTATAAAGCAACACAATGTTTCGGGAAGCCCTTGCAGAGGGCGGTACGTCGTAGCCACGGGCGTAAGCCCGTGGATAATGAAATAAATAATATTCCCCAAGCCCCCGCAGGGCGGCGATACGTGGGCGTTGTCGTAGCGTCAGGGTGTTGAATTAACGCCCTTCGGGCGGACTAAAGAGCGCTATCGCTTAAGGAAAATTTCGTTTAAGGCAAAAGATAAGAAACAAGAAGCTTTTATCTTATAATTTTCTCAAGGACGCAAGGCTCCCGGCCCCCAAATTGGTACCGATGCATCGTGCCCCTACACCGATGGTAATCAAGGTTTTTCTTTTTAATTCTCTGTGAACTCTGTGTGCTCTGTGGTTAAAGAGAGGTTTCAAACAAAATTCCGTGTCTGAATCAGAAACATCTCCCGTTCCTGTCCTTCAGAAACATTTTCCGAAAAGGGAAATTTCACCACAGAGCGCACAGAGGACACAGAGGACACAGAGAAAGATGAGAACATGCGTAGCGTCCCTCAGCCTGTAACCTATTGATAAAATGATTTAAAAAATGGAAATTCCTATACTATGAACATAGCGCGCTATCGCGCGGACTTAGGACCGCTATCGCTTGAGGAGCACTTCGTTTGAGGCAAAAGACAAGAAGCAAGAGGCGTGTTCGAATGTTCTTTTTTTTTACCACAGAGTTCACAGAGAGCACAGAGAGCCAAAGAGTTTAAAACGCTGGTGGAACTTCTCCATCCTCTGTGCTCTGTGGTAAATTTTTCCGTTTCTATAGCTTCTCGATATGCCTTCACACATTACCTCAGCTCAAAAAACCCAAAGCCAGGGTTTTGCAGAATTTGAAAAAAAATGGAAATTCCTATACTATTAAATTATCCCTTTTGTCTCGATCTGGATTGATTTTATCCGAATTTTCAAATAGTATTCAGACAAATGAATCTAATGGCATGTGCATCCGAATTCGATCGACAGACTGAAGCGAAAGGCCCTCTTATTAATTGATGTCAGCGAACACGATGATTGAATCAACCAGGCAGGACATTAAAAGCCTCTCTATTGAAGAACTAAGCGCATGGCTTCAGGAGCATTCGTGTAAATCCTACCGCGCCCGGCAAATATCAAGCTGGATTTATTTGCGCCAGGCTGACGGTTTTTCAGACATGACCAACCTCAGCAAGACGCTTCGCCATGAGCTGTCTGAAAGCTTCACGATGCCGCGTCTGAAAATTCTGAAAACAAAATCGTCCAGCGACGGCACAAAGAAGTATCTATTCCGATTAAAAGACGGTGAGCACATTGAAACCGTGCTGATTCCGGAAAAAGATCATTTCACGCTCTGCGTATCGACTCAAGTCGGGTGCGCTCAGGGATGCCAGTTTTGCCTGACGGCAAAAAATGGGTTTACACGCGACCTCACCAAAGCCGAAATTATCTCACAGGTTCGGGACATCGTAAACGAACTGAATGAATCCAAGCCGCTGACTAATATCGTTTTCATGGGTATGGGAGAGCCCCTGGCTAATTATGATAACCTAATTCGAGCCATTGATGTGATTAGCAACAGCGATTTCGGTCTCAAATTTTCAACTCGAAGAATTACGGTGTCTACTGCGGGAATCGTGCCACGATTTTCTGATTTGGGACGGGATGCACAGGTTAATCTGGAAGTTTCGCTGAATGCAACCGATAACACAACCCGCAGCATGCTTATGCCGATCAACCGTAAATATTCCATAGAGCAACTGCTTGAAGCTTGCCGCAACTTTCCTTTAAAACCCCGCCGGAGAATCACGTTTGAATACATTCTGATCCAAGGAATAAATGACTCACCTGATGACGCAAAACGGTTGTCCAGGCTGTTACGGTCCATCAAGGCAAAAATCAACCTGATACCGTTTAACGAGCATGGCGATTGCAAATTTAAACGACCCGAAGACGCCGATATCTTTCGTTTTCAAAAAATTCTTTTAGACAACGATTACACCGTTAACATTCGTTACAGCAAGGGCTTAGACATATCCGCCGCATGCGGCCAGCTCCGCGCACAGCACGCCGAACAGCTTACCCCCATCGCTACATAAACATACTGCTGAAATCAACTTTTCTTGAAATCATCATTTCGTTTATACAAAGCTGGGGTTACACCATCAGATGCCTGAATTCATCCGGTAAAGCGGCCATCCCCTTGATATCGAGCTGCCCGTCAGGTGTAGTTACCTGTACATCCACAGAGATACCCTTCCCGGCTTTACTGTAACTTGCACAGATGCAAGCAGCAAGAGAGATATCATCACTGCTCCCCCCATAAGGCATAAAGACAACGGGACCGGGTATCCGACAAGTTTTAAGAATGAAGTCCGTTTCGGGCCTGTACAGTTTAAACAATTGCTCGTTCTCTTTCCGGGTTCGGCCAACAACGAGCTTTACGGAACGATTCAAACGAAAATGTCTGCCGTATTTGAGTAGATGATAATCCGACTCTTCATCAGAATCACCGTGATCAATCAAATCTTTAAGCCGGATTGAATAAATTTTGTCTGTCAGAAGACACCCACCGGCAGGCGCCGGATATTGAACGATTTTAAATTCCGCGGCCAGCTGAATTTGAGGCTTACGGGATCTTCCGGACAGATCAAGCAACAACTCTCTGTTTACCAGGCCCTGTTTCTCAGGAATGGTTTCCGGAAGTCTCTTTGCACTCAACGGCCGAAGTATGTATCCATCAAACCCCGAATGCTTTTCCACATACCGCAGAGATGGTTTGGTCTGTGACATGGGACGCTGTCCCATGACCTCACCGCTGAACAGAAAGTCCATCCCTTTGCTTTTCATCACTTCACCGGCGAGTCGAAACATCAACGCATGGCAATCCAGACACGGATTCATATTTTTCCCATATCCGCAACGAGGATTTTTGAGCATTTCAAGATAGGTAGACGTAATCTGTCTGACGGTTATGGGGATACCAGTCATCTCTGATGCTTTCAACGCCTTTTCCGCAGAAAAAAATGGCGTCTCAAACGTAATCCATTCGACAGCAATGCCCTGTTTTTTTAATACGAGAGCGGCCAATATACTATCAAGCCCACCGGAACAAAGGCCTAACGCCCGAACCTTTTTTTTATTTAAATTCATTCAACCCCGGCCTATCTTCATCCTATAACAAGGTTTGTAGTGTTGCAGTAAAAATTGACACAATTTTATCAGGTAATTTTCAAAGCGAATGGCTGAAACAGTTGCACGAGCCAACCGGGAATATTGAATCATCCAGGAGGTTAGTGCCTTGGCAAGAAGTGGTGCCCGTTCGAA
>JAFDAE010000281.1 GCA_019314005.1 Deltaproteobacteria bacterium
CCACTTATTTTCTTTAACGGTAATGTCGGCCATCTGACGAAGCTTATGATCTGTATCCTCACCGTCAGATAGATAACGCCCATCATAGCGAAACTGAAGGAGACCGGATAGGGAGAGTTCATTTTCCTCTGCAAGGGCGTGTCCGGCCAAAAATCCCGAAAAGAAACAGAGTACGGCAACGTGACAAATACACAAGGGTCTCAACGTATGACCTATGCTTTGCTTTTTGTTCATTCTGATTAACTCATCATTCCGGATTTGAAAATAACGTGACATTTCTTGATTGATGAATTCGTAAAAAGCCGCCACGTACCCTTAAAAAACCCCCCCATGATAGTGGCAGTCGGTGCACGGCGTATAATCTACGCCTGAGTGACAGTCCAAGCAGTCATACTCATCGCGGTCATGGGGACCGGACCCAGGAAGATGCTTAATTTGGTCGTGGCATTTCAGGCAGAGGATGCTCCACTCCTTCTCATCTCCTGTGGCAACAGTGACCGCACCGTTGTTAACCCTTTGCCTTGCAAGAAAGATATTTGGGGAACCGTGTGGTTCATGGCAATCGGTGCAGGCCAGGACATAGGCGCCGCATTGGTTGTCCTGATAAGGCGAAAGGACATCGTCATAAGCGCCGTCGGTGGCAGCTCCGCCCCCATGTTTTTCGGTATTCCAGTCAATGGTGTAAAGATTTCTTCCCAACGCATTGCTATAGATAATATTTGTGCTATTGTGACAGTCAGTGCAAAAAGTAACGTAATCGGTCAGGTTGGATCCATCCTGGGTCGCTGAGCCATCTGGTTCATATCCCGAGGCGGCATTAGGCGCTTGATAGGTTCCGCCTTGATCTGCGCTGTATTGCTTCATTGTCTCTGTCTCTGCATCATCATCTCCCCACAATTCCCAGGTAGCGGAAGCGATGTGCCCGTTTGGGCGAGAGACGGGCCAGCCCCTGTCGCCCTCGGTATGGGGGTCCCTTTGCGCGGCATGAGGGTTGTGGCAGGCGGCACAGGGGTTGGAATCAGCCGTGTATCCCCATTTTCCCGTGATAAAGGTGAGTATATTTCCGAGATTATGGGATGAGGCGCTTGAAAATGCTTCCTTGACGTCATCCAAGGGATCAGCGGCCCAACCTCCCGCTCGATAGCTGTAGCTGCGTTGCTGGGGCATTCCTATTTGAACACTGGCACCTGTGTCTTGATGACACTGAAAGCAGAAGTTTTCAGTTTGACTGGTCTGATTCATGGGCGCAAAAAGTAACAAGTCATTAATAGAACCGGCAGGCAGATCATGACAGTGGGTGCAGTCTCCTTCTGTATTTGTGCCTGTGCGATCGACTCCATATGAGAGGTTACCATGGGCCGAATCGGTATAAAAAGTGGCGGCATCGGCGTGACAATCTGAACACTCAAGGGCGCTGATGTCGCTGTGGTGGCAATCTGAACACGTTGAGATTGCCCCGCCATGACAGGTTTGGCAGCTATCAGGATCTGCGTTGAAGGCATCCACATGGGAGCCGCTCCACCCGTGATGGCAATCATCGCATGATATATCCGATGTCCCGCCGTCTAAATCATCTCCGTGACACGCGTGGCAGTTTTGAGGGTCTGTACCATAGTCGCTCCCATGCTGAGGATTATCTCTCCATCCTGTTGAATGGTAGGTAGTAGCACCTGAAGCACCTCCAGACAGACCGTCCGGAGAAGAGTCTGTGCATCCGATGAGGCAAAATAAAATTGTCGGGAAAAGCAAGAAAGCTCTGGCTACGTTGCTCATAGATTTTCGATCCCTTGTCAGCAACCTATGTTTGCATACTTGATTGGGGGGGGTTCTGCGCCTTTAGCCGCATCCTATTTGTAACACAAGTAAGCGAAAAGTGGAAGGGTTTTTGACCATATATTGAGGAATTGTCACATTAAAAACACAACATCTTGGGGAATGGGCTCTTTGAGGTGAAATTTCTTAGACTTCTTACGAAATAATCAAGGTTGGTGCCGAAGGCGAGACTCGAACTCGCACAGGCATACACCCACTAGACCCTGAACCTAGCGCGTCTACCAATTCCGCCACTTCGGCATCCAGAATAAAAGGGAACAAAAAGGGTATTGATAAAAAAAAACAGATGTTTTATATATATTTTTTCCCTTTTTTGTCAAGCTAATTTATTTTAAGATTGAAGACTTGATGATTTTGTACAAAGTTCCTGATGAGCCTATTGTGGGAGAGAGGATATTTTGAACTTCTTTGGAGAATATCGTGCAACTTATTGAAGGAATAGAACATATAGATCATCCGTTCACAAATTCGGCAATCACCATCGGTAATTTTGACGGCGTCCATCTCGGCCACAAGGTCCTTATAGATAAGGTTATCAAAAAAGCACAGGAAATAAACGGCCCGTCTGTCGTGATGACCTTTGAACCACATCCGTTAAAGGTAATAAAACCGGATAAATGCCCGCCTCTTATCACAACGTATGAACGAAAGATTGAATTGATTGCCAAAACCGGTGTCGACGTCTTGATCAGCGTAAGGTTTACCTCTGATTTCGCGAATGTGTCTGCTGAGCAATTTGTTAAAGATATTTTATGCAATACAATCGGAATGAAGGCCATTCTGGTCGGACCGGATTACACTTTTGGAAAAGGGAGGGAAGGATCGGTCGATCTCCTCAAAAAATTCAGCACAACCTGCGGCTTTGATGTCACGGTTGTGCCGTGGATAGGTCCCGAAGGAGAGAGAGTCAGCAGTACTACAGTACGCAACCTGATCGTGGCCGGTGAGGTGTCAGAGACCCAAAAACTTCTCGGGCGACATTATCAGGTCCGAGGGTCCGTTGTGCCGGGGCGCAACCGCGGAGGCCGGCTCCTTGGTTTTCCAACCGCTAATATAAAAATCCACAACGAACTCTGTCCTGCGACAGGTGTTTATGCTGTCACCGTTGGGTACGGCCAAACCGTTTATAATGGTGTTGCCAATATCGGTTACAGCCCCACATTCGCCGACCATACTTTCACTGTGGAAGTCCATGTGCTTGATTTCGACAAGGATATCTATGGCGATTGTATCCGCGTCAATTTCATAGAGCGTTTGCGGGGCGAGAAAAAATTCTCAGGGCCGGAGGAACTGGCCGGGCAGATCCGAAAAGACATAACAAGGGCTAAGGAGATCCTGTCATCATGAGGTGGAAATTTTGGGTCGGCCTCCTGATCAGCCTTTTTTTTCTCTTTATTGCTCTTCGGAAGATCGAATTTCATCTCCTTGTCTCATTCCTTACAACAGCAAACTACCTTTACCTGATTCCGGTTGTTCTTATATATTACCTCAGCTATGCGATTCGTGCCTTTAGATGGTATTACCTGATGGAACCCATCAAGCATATAGGTTTTGCGAACCTTTTCTCGGCGATTGTCATAGGCTTTACGGCCAACCTTCTTCTGCCTGCCCGCATTGGTGAATTTGTCCGGGCATACCATATAGGAAAGACCGAAGATGTCAGCAAGAGCGCATCATTTGCCACAATTGTTATTGAGCGGCTATTTGA
>JAFDAE010000039.1 GCA_019314005.1 Deltaproteobacteria bacterium
TTTGCTCCCAGATGGCTTTTTGATCATAGGAGCGCACGAGAAAATACCGTTGGGAACCTCTGAGCTCTTACCCTTCAGCCATCACCCCCTTATTTTTCAAAAAGGCAGAAATACGGCGGAGTAAGATTACATATTGCGGTCCCCGCCATGACGCCTACGAAGTCTGATGAAATTGTAGTGATTGCTGAAATTGGGAAATTTGACAGCCTATTTCTCAGGTGATATTAAGGGCTAGTATACTTTTTAGTTCGCCTGGATGCTCCGTCCATACTACATCTTTTTTTCTTAATAATGAGGTACTCATCGTGCGAAAGAAGCAACCGAAAACTCAAAATCTTGTGTCAGTAACCATTGATGAGGATTTCTATTTTAACCGAAATTTAGGAATTGCCACCCTGCTCAAAGAATATCCGAAAATCGAGAAGATATTTGTTGAGTCATTGCATATGGCCTGTCTCTCGATCCAGATTGATCAATTGCGTAAGATTGAATACACGTACGGCACCAATACGTACAACGATCTGCTTGTTGCCATCGCAGGGACAATTAAGGAATTGAAAGAGAAGAAATTCCGAAAGGACGATAGACTGATTCTCGATTTTTTTGAGTCTGAGACATTTGTTATCTTTCTATCCGGTCCCCGCAAGAGCAGTACCCGCCTTTTGGAGCACCTGGAAAGAATATCGGAAAGAATTTGGCTGGATATCAGAGAAGCGCTCTTTCATCTCTTTTATCCTTACCTCAAAGAAAATGCTAAGCCCAAAATTGGATATGCTCTTATAGTGAAGAATCCTATGATTAAGAATGTTCGGCTCATCACACGATTGGTGAGAGACTGTGTGAATATGGGTAATTTTATGTCTCTCAAGAAGGCTTACACCGGCAAGTACATGCTGCAAAGACTAATCATTGACGAGGATATCAGCACGGTTTTTCAGCCAATAGTTGATTTGAACACACTGGAGATTATCGGGTACGAGGCTTTAGCCCGAGGGCCTAAAGGAACAGAATATTCAAGTCCGCTACTGTTATTTATCCTTGCGGCAGAGCACGGCCTTTCTTTTGAGCTCGATCGTCTCTGCCGGAAAAAAGCGTTCGAATCTGTACGGAATCTGAAGAAAAAGAACAAGATTTTTGTGAATACCTTGACTATGACTATCCACGACCCGGAGTTTCGCGGGATGTATCTGAACGAGTTGCTGGAGGATTTGAAGATAAAACCGGAGAACGTAATATTTGAAATTAGTGAGACATGGGCTATTGACAACTATGCCCTTTTTCGTAAGGCCCTGAAAGATTATACGGATATTGGTATTGTCTGCGCGAGTGATGACACGGGGAAGGGCTACTCCGATCTGGAAAGAATAATAGAGTTGAAGCCCGGTTTCTTGAAAGTTGATATTTCTTTAGTCCGCGACATTGATAAGAGCTATATCAAGCAGGAAATCATGAGGGCCATTATCAATCTGGGCAAAAGTATCAATTCGGAGATTGTTGCCGAAGGGATTGAGACCAGAGCTGAATATGAGCAGTTGAAAGCCATGGATGTTGAGTATGGCCAGGGTTATTTATTTGCCAAACCTTCTGCAAAAATGGGTCGTATCTGTAAAAAATTCTGAGCCGGCTGCTTACCATTAGGTTGACATTCATGATTTCGCAACAAGCCTTCAATGCGGACAATTCCCCGTATAACATGTTAAAGTTTCGCACTCGCTAATCGTATCTGGAGCCCAAACCAGGTACGTCGCCTCCCAACTAACTGATTGGCATAGGTCGTTACACACAAAAGTCTTAGGAAAAAATCTTTTTCACCCAACCCTTTTCAGTTCTGCTTTCTGCCATGACTTTTTCCACTTTGTTCACTAACTGGGAAAGATCTTCATTTTTAACTACATAATCTTTTATGCCTAAAGCAAAGCCCTTTTCTATATCCATAATTTTCTCTCGAGTAGTTGCCAAGAGCACCGGTATGTCCTCTATTTCGGGCGTAATGCTTAACGTACGAAGAAATTGCCAACCATTCATTACCGGCATATTGACATCCAAGATAATTAAATCCGGCTTTTCTGCCTTAGCTATCTCCAGCCCCTTCTGACCATCACCGGCACTGATAACCATGAACCCGGCCTCTTCCAGAGCTTCTCTAAATGTAGCTTGAATCATCTTTGAATCATCAATTAATAAAATAGTATTACCCATTGTTCACCTCATTGCTTTTTACCGATTCGTTCCTTAGTGCTTCAGTGTCTCTTAAACTGTGTGTTCCACCGGGTCTCACTGTGTTCGGTACCGATAGTCCCGAAAAGGTCAAATTGTATATATATTTTTATACTTCTGATTGGATTTTCAGGCAAGTCAAAATATGATGGCTTCGTAAAAAGGACTAAACTGTTACCCCGTTTTCGGGTTCGGCGGGGTTTGTTGGTTTGCCGCATAAACTTGCTTGAGTTGGAAAGCTTGAAGGCCTTTATAATAATGCTTGACCAAATAAAAATAAACATGTACAGTATTGCTGTACATTAACTAACTATAGGGAGGTTTTTATGCCCATACAAACAACATATACAAATGCAAGGGCCAAATTTGCAAAATTATGGGATGAAGTCACCAATAATCAAGAGGTCGTTATCATAAGCAGGCGTGGAGCAGAAGATGTGGCTTTAATTTCTGCGTCGGAATTGTCAAGTCTTCTTGAAACAAGCCATTTACTTAGGTCTCCAAAGAATGCAGAGCGTTTATTAGCAGCAATGGGACGTGTTAAAAAAGGCAAGAGTAAACCCCGGTCTATTCAAGATTTGAAGAAAGAGGTTGGCCTTGAGTAAGAAAAAGAAGAAGCCATCTTCAAGGGCTACCGCAAGAGAAGCCATATTTCATCCCGAATTTCGAGAAGATTTAAAGTACCGGGTAAAAACAAATCAAAAAGTTGCACTTCGTGCCTTTGATTTAATAGAGGCAATCATTAAAAACCCTTTCGTTGGCATCGGCAAACCCGAACCCCTCAAATATATCTTATCAGGTGCATGGTCTCGTCGTTTAACACAGGAACATCGTATAGTTTATGTCATAAGTAATGATCGAATTGACTTCATACAATGCCGTTATCATTATTAATTCCTCTGTGTGTCCACCGTCCCCCAAAATCGAATATAACTACTAACAGTTAACCCCGCCTTTTGCATTAGTCCGGATTATAATAACATTGACTTTAATAATTATCGGGTTATAATGTAATCATGATTGAAAGAAAGATATTTTCAGACCTTGTAAGACATCTCTCCAAAAAAGAGATCAGCATAATAATCGGGCCCCGGCAGTCCGGCAAGACTACCCTTATGGAGATGCTCAAGGAACACCTTGACAAAAAGGGGGAACGAACGCTCTATCTCAATCTTGACATTGAATGGGATAGACCCCATTTTGAATCGCAAGCTGCGTTACTCAAGAAGATAGAACTGGAATTGGGCAAAAGACGGGGTTTCGTGTTTATCGATGAAATACAACGTAAAGAAAATGCCGGTCTTTTCCTTAAAGGACTGTTTGATCTGAAGTTGCCCTATAAGTTTATTGTGTCCGGATCAGGGAGTCTTGAACTAAAAGAAAAGATTCATGAATCTCTTATAGGAAGAAAACGTTTATTTGAATTAACAACAATTACTTTTGAAGAATTCATAAATCACAAGACTGATTACAAGTACAAGGAGAACCTTTCGGGATTCTTTGAAATAGAAAAAGACAGGACCCAACAATTATTAATGGAGTATATGAACTTTGGCGGATACCCACGAGTGGTTCTGGAATCAGAGCAGACTGAAAAGATCCAGATAATAGATGAAATCTATCGCAGCATCCTTGAAAAGGACATAGCCTACCTTCTAAAAGTAGACAAACCTGAAGCATTCAATGCGCTCATCAAGGTCCTTGCCGGCCAAATCGGGAATCTCATCAACTATTCCGAGCTCTCATCCACGCTTAGTATTTCATATCAGACGGTAAAGAAGTACTTATGGTATTCTCAAAAAATATTTCTTTTAGACCTTCTCTCACCTTATGCTCGAAACGTCAGAAAGGAAATCACACGGTCACCGGTTGCGTACTTTTGGGATCTTGGGCTTAGAAATTATTCTTTAGGACTTTTTGGTCACTTGCATAGCCCTTCAGAGTGCGGGTTCATCTTTGAAAACCTTGTATTTCTCCTGCTTAAAAAGCAAATAAAACTCAGTTCGGCAAAGTTGCATTTTTGGCGTACACAGGATAAAGCCGAAGTCGACTTCATAATAGAACGCGGGACCAGAGTCACTCCAATAGAAGTCAAGTTTAAGTCATTAAAACAAGAAAAAATCCCGCGTTCATTGCGCAGTTTTATTGCAAAGTACGAACCTTCCGAGGCATATATCATTAATCTTAATTTTCATAAGACGGTTAAAATCGGCAAAACCACCCTTATCTTTCTCCCTTTTTATGAATTGCTCTTCAAGGAATTATAGGAAACAGCAGGAAGCGGGGGGTGCGCCCCGAATTGTTCGCAAATGCTTGACATGCAAGCTTCATCCTCTTACAATTCTTAGATCCCAAAGGACAAAGGAAATTCTTACTAATTTTTAACCCAGGAGAATATCACAAGAGGATTAATAGGTTCTCGGAGGAGATGATATATGGATAGAGCTAGGCAGGAGCTGGTTAAAAGATACGAGAAGAATCCAATTATAACACACGAGGATATTCCTATCCCTTGCAATACTGTATTCAATGCCGCAACCGCAAGATATAAGGATGAGTATATACTCCTTCTTCGGGTGGAGGCGCTTGAGGGCAATTCCTTCTTTGCGCTGGCAAGGAGTGAGGATGGTTTTAATTTTAATATAGAGCAAGCTCCTGTTATGAAACCCGCTCAAGATAGCCCCTTCAGCATATATGAGAAGCGGGGAGTTGAGGACCCGAGAATTACCAAGATAGATGATACCTATTACATATTATATACAGCATATTCCAGACATGGGCCGAGATTAGGACTTGCCAAGACTGTAGACTTTAAGACCTTTGAGAGGATTGCGCTCATATCCCAGCCTGAGAACAAGGATGGGGTGCTCTTTCCCAGAAAGATTAAGGACAGGTTTGTCAGGTTTGATAGACCTGCTACCTTTAGTGGCACTGCTGATATGTGGATATCATATTCTGAAGACCTCATCCACTGGGGAGACTCCAGGGTGATTATGGAGACGCGCCCTGGCTTCTGGGACGCCAACAAGATTGGAGCAGGCGCGCCGCCAATTGAGACAGATAAGGGCTGGCTTGAGATATACCACGGTGTAAAAAGAACCTCAGGAGGTAATATCTACCGGTTGGGATGCGCCATTTTTGACCTTGATGACCCATCAAGGCTAATAGGGCGTTCCAGGATACCGGTACTTACACCAAAGGAATATTACGAAAGAACAGGCGATGTGCCGAATGTCATCTTTACATGCGGTGTAATACCAGAGCCCGAGACAGGTGAGGTAAAGATATATTATGGCGCCGGCGACACCTGTATATGCGTTGCTACAGCGAGGCTTGATGATTTACTTGAAAGCGCTCTATCTGGATTTGAGAAATCTTAAGGCGAAGGGGAAATAGATGAGAATAGGTATGGTTTCTACATTTCCGCCAATAGAGTGCGGAATAGCTACATATACCTCGTATCTTGTGGAGGAGCTGAAGAAGCTACATAATGAGGTATATATAATATCCGAAATGGGAGCAGCGGGCGAGAGGGTCTGTCCAGCATATAACGCAAGCGATGGTAACCTTGCTGAGAAAATCTTTGAGACGATGATAAAATTCACGCCCGATGTTGTGCACATCCAACATGAGTATGGCCTCTATGGTAAGGACATGGGAGTGAATATTATTCCATTGCTGTACAAATTTAAATTCGCAGGCATCCCTGTTGTGGTAACCCTTCATAGTGTGTATGAAGACTTTACCGAGCAACAGGCATTAATAACCGATGTTCTCTTAAGAATCTCCAGTGCGGTAATAGTGCACCACAATTTTCAGCAAGAGTCTTTGAAGGCAACTATCGGCGAAGGTGGTGGAATCCATGTAATCCCACACGGCGTAAGAGAGGTTACGCCGGTGTCTGATGCCAAGAAAAAGTTAAAGGTAGAGGGGAAGAAGACGATATTGTTGAGCGGATATTTCAGGCCGACCAAGGGATATGATAGGATTGTTAAGATGTTCCCGGATATCGTAAAGCAGGTTCCTGATGCCTGGCTCCTTATCGCTGGGAAGACAAGATCTCAACAGTTTACGGATTACAGGGATTACTTCTTTAGACTTATAGAGGAGTCGCCTGTCAGAGACAGAATATCGGTCGTAAGAGGACAGTTTCCACAGAAGACATTTGATACTATAATCTCTGCAGCGGATGTAGTTCCAATGCCTTATCGAATAGGATCCCAGAGTGGCATCATGGCCCATTGCCTTGCGTTTGGAAGGCCAATGGTTACCTCCCCGCTAAAATCTTTTGTAGATACGATTGAAGAGAGCAAAGCAGGACTGATAGCAGAGATGGATGGGTTTGTTGAGGCGATAGTCAGGATCTTAAATGATGAGAAATTGGCCAGGGAGCTTTCTGAAAACGCCCTCAGGTTTGTAAAGAGCCGCCTTTCCTGGAAGAAGATTGCTGAGGAGACAGTTAAGGTATATCATAAGATAGTTACCACACCTTATGGGAGGGCAAAGTACGTAGAGTTTTAGGGGTACACTCTCTTTTTCCCCTTGACCAATGAGGAACTCCGAGGGGTGGCGGATAGCCTCCTAACATAAGCTTTATGGGTACATGTCAATACTGCGGCAAGACCGCTAAGACCGTCTCTAAGGTAATCGGCTTCTGTGCCGATTGCATCCGGGCGCATTTTGACGAGGTCTGGCCAAAAATCAAGGCCGTTCACGATCACAGCCGCACTGCGTACGGACTCCCCGTCGATCCTCCCCGCGCAACAGATGGCATCTCCTGTCGACTTTGCGTCCACAGGTGCAGGATACCCGAGGGAGGCACAGGCTTTTGCGGCCTTCGCCGCGTCGAATCCGGCAAACTCAAGGGAGGACGACCCCATGAAGGGAACCTGTCCTCCTACTATGATCCTCTTCCCACGAACTGTGTAGCAGATTTTGTCTGTGCAGGCGGCCAGGGGTGCGGTTACCCGCGATATGCCGTTTCCAGCGGTCCGGAGTACGGCTATAAAAACCTGGCTGTCTTTTACAATTCCTGCTCTTTTAATTGCCTGTACTGTCAGAATTATCACTTTAAAGAACATACGTTTTCATCTCGCACGGTCTCCGCAAAGGAGTTGGCAAAGAGAGCTGATGAAAAAACCACATGCATCTGTTATTTCGGCGGCGATCCAACGCCTCAGATCCTCCATGCCATCAAGGCGTCAAAGTTAGCCTTGAAGCAGGCATCAGGCCGCATCCTCAGAATATGCTGGGAGACCAACGGGGCCATGCAGGAACCTTATCTTAGCATGATGGCTGATCTATCCCTTCGGTCCGGAGGATGTATCAAGTTCGACCTAAAGGCATGGGATGACGGAATTCACCATGCGCTGTGTGGTGTGACAAATCGAAAAACTCTGGAGAATTTCAAGACATTGAGCACGTGGATACCGAAAAGGCCGGAACCACCTTTTCTCATTGCCAGCACATTGCTGGTTCCCGGATACGTGGATGAACAGGAAGTCAGCGCCATAGCCGGCTATATTGCCGGGTTAAACCCGGATATTCCGTACAGTCTGCTCGCCTTTTATCCCCATTTTTACATCGACGACCTTCCCACCACATCCCGCGCACATGCCATGCGCTGCAAAGAAGTAGCTGAACGCGCGGGGCTGCACCGAGTCCACATCGGCAATGTCCACCTATTGGGGGAGGACTATTGACGATTGTCGATTGATGATTGATGATTGATGGTTTTGTAAATTGAGGACCTTTTACAAAACCATCAACCTTGAAAGAAAACAGTATCGGTGCTATATCCAAATCATCCCGTAAATCCTGTCTAATAAGTAGATAAATATCATGCAAAATTCCGAAAGAAACTCAATCCTATGCCCCAATTGCCGTAAGCTCATTAATGCTGATGAACCCGTCTGCCCTTACTGCGGCGTAACCAGGCCGGGGTCGTGGGGCAAGAAGACGTTATCTACCCTTCTTCATCTGGACCCGGACAACATAATCAGAACTATTATATATACCAATATGGTATTGTTTGTGATCTCCATTCTGCTTAATCCTCTTTCTTTGGATGTATCGGCAAATCCTTTAACGTTGTTGGCCCCCTCCGACAACTCCTTATTACTGTTAGGCGCCACCGGGACCATTCCCATCGAGCGGTTCCACCGGTGGTGGAGCCTGGTGTCGGCTAATTACCTGCACGGGGGAATCCTCCATATTTTTTTCAACATGATGGCCTTAAGACAGTTAGGCCCCCTGGTATTGCGAGAATACGGTTTTAGCCGAATGATCGTCCTGTACACTCTTAGCGGCGTCATTGGATTTTGGGTCTCCTATCTGGCCGGCGTCCCTTTCACCATCGGGGCATCCGCCAGTATATGCGGCCTGATCGGCTCGATTCTCTATTACGGAAAAAGTCGGGGTGGCATATATGGAGAGGCCATGTTTAAGCAGGTTACAGGATGGGTAGTCGGACTCTTCCTGTTCGGGATCATGGTTCCGGGCATTAATAACTGGGGACACGGGGGCGGGATCATTGGCGGTGTCGTCCTCGGTTTACTCCTGGGATATCAGGAAAAGAGGAGGGAAAGCCTTTTACACAAGTACCTTGCCAACCTGTGCATTCTACTGACTATCGTTATCCTGGCATGGGCGATTCTTTCAGCAGTGTATTACCGCTTTACTTGAGACCTTTGCACAACTACCATTTTCCCGTGATGCGGCGTCAGGCTTCAAACTTTAATCCTCGAAATACTCAATGTATTCCTCCGGTTAAAATTTTCGCCTTCCTTGCCTGACGACAAAATGTCACGTTGTGCAAAGGTCTCTACTTGAGAGGTAGTTTCAAATAATTTCTAAATTGTCTTTTGCTAAAGTTGGAGAATCTGTCGAGGATTGCCATCAATTCCAGTCCTGGTATTATTGCTCTTACCACAGGTATATCTAAGTCCTTTCTTGTAAGATTCACATAGATGGGTTTAAAGCCATTCAACAGCAAAAACCTTTCGAGCATGTGCAGGTCTTGACGAACATCGCCAGAGGAATAATTGGGAAGCTGTTCGTATTTAACAGTCTTCAATCCTGCGGGTGGTGGTGCCGACTTGGCAAAGGTCGGATACGCCAACTCAGTCAAGGCGGAGGCTGCCGCAATTTTTCCGTTCAAGTCCGCTGCGCAACCCTTAAAAATCGTGCCCTGTACCGTCTGCACAAAGGCCTTATAGCACGGAATTCCCAGATCAGAAGTCATGTCTAAAAATTGAATGTGAAGGCCCTTCTCTTTACAAGCTTTCAACGTATGATCTATTGCCGGATCTTCCGCTTCCAACAAGAAACACCTTTCTTTAGAATAAAGCGCAACCCTTTCTGAGTCCCTCTCTATATATTCTATTAAGGCATGCAGCTTGGCCCCGTCCAGGGTGTTCCCGGCCGCCAGACCGTTCGACGACATTCCGCTGGTAAGGCTGATTTCATCAAGATTGCAGAATAAAAAGATAAATTGTGCCGGCACATAAATCTCACGGCTCCCATTCTCTTCAAGCTCTTCACCAACAATCCAATATAATTCTTGATCCTCATATGCGACCTCAAGATTCATAACATTCGGGTCCAGTACATTAAATCCCTTAACTTTTAATTGAGTGTAGCTTGATTTGACGAGATTAAATCTTTTATTATATCCGATGACTTCGTTGTTGGAAAAGCTTGCAAAAGACGAGTATCTTTCAACCATTTCCATCAAATAAGAGGCCCTTGCCCCATCTTCTTCCACGCCTTTTCCGTAACTGGTCTGAGGGCCTGTCAGCCTCCATCTGTTCCTACCGGTTGATACCTGCAGGTCCAGGTTCCAGGATCTCTCGAGGGCGTAAGGGCTAAGAGATCTTACCGTTCTCTTTTCCGTTTCGGTCAGCAGGTTAACGGCTGTCAGCCTGTTCAAAATTTTTTCCACGGTTGCTTTTGCCGTTGTAGTTCTCAAAGATATCCCGACATTAAATGACTTACCGTCTGATTGTGAGGAAACATCCCTGATATGGATAAGTTTTTTTTCGTCCTCATCAATGCCTTTGAAATCAAAAGGGACGGGGAATTCGACATCTTCAGGGTAAGGCAAGGGGGTGTGGTTGTAAACATTTTCAGAAAGCAGATTCATCCAATAACAACGAGAAGGACAGTCCTTATCTAATGCCCATCTTATAAACATCAAGGGGGTATGCCGGGCTAATTGCGCTACATCCCCCTGTTCAATTTTCTTTCGAATAGCATGAAATCCATCGTATAAAACAGCTGCCTGATAGACCGCTGCCAGGAGCAAAGGATCCTCGTTTTTCTTATTTATTAACGTTTCAAGCCCATCTTCATCAAATTCAACCAGCCGGAACAACAAATAATTGTGCATAAACAGGTCATTGGGATGATCTCGTAAATATTCGATTATTTCATCAACACCCATGTCGTTGGCAGGCACACAGGAAAAATAACCTATACCGGTTGAGTTACGAACAAACTTCATTTCGTACATCATAAACTCAGAATCTTTTCCCATATGACCTCTTAATCCCCCCTATCCCCTGACACCTGACACCCGACACCCGACACCTGACACCTGACACCTGACACCTGCTTCCTACCTTCTCATACTGAAAATTCTCAGGCAAGGAATATTATGTCGTAAATTTTATGGGTGTTTTTGTTAAAGAATTCTGGTAATGGTAGTACCATCAATTTTGTTGAGGCAGGTATACATTATGTTATTAAAACTTTTTTTAGCCTTTACGTTAATCCCGATCACCGAACTCTATTTGCTGATCAAGATCGGTCATTATTTGGGCGCGTTTACAACCATACTTATTGTTATCGGAACAGGTTTCTTGGGCGCCTTTCTGGCAAAGCTTCAAGGGATTAGATCTATGATGCGGATAAGGGAATCCATGTCGCGTGGACAAATGCCGGCAGAGGAGATGGTAGACGCGATGCTGATCTTCATGGCAGGAATCGTCTTGCTGACACCGGGACTCATTACCGACATCGCTGGATTACTGATTTTGATGCCCGCGCCGAGGTTGTTATTCAAGCAGTGGCTTCGCAAAAAATTTGACCAATGGATCGCGGAAAACAAAGTAAATATAATCATGCCTTAAAACAAAGCAAAACAGAAAATCGAATCCTTAATCCAAAATCTTGTGAATTGACAGGGTTAAACCTTAGGTTAAAGTTTTCAGAAGATTCTTACGAAATATATAGGAGGCTGTCCAAGAATTATGTCCGTAACGAAAAAGAGTGGGAACGAGACAAAATTTTCGCAAATTTGAGGAGAATAGCAGGCCTATTTGACGAAAACTTGCGGAAATTTGGGCCGTTTCTCACTCTTTTGCAGTAGGATCAGAATTCTCGGACA
>JAFDAE010000282.1 GCA_019314005.1 Deltaproteobacteria bacterium
CACTACCGGTATGCGAATGGCGATCTGGAAAAAATCTTACAAACAGCACAGAGGCTTAATGTTGATTATATCGTTACCACAGAGAAGGATTATGTAAGAATCGGAAACAGACTCTCGGCATCTTTTCCTACATTGATTCTTGTGATATCTATATTGTTTGGGGAAGATACAAGGGCCTTTGAAAATTTTATTAAAACAAAATTAAGGAATTGAGGAATTAAATGTTAACACCCTTCAATTCCTAAATCCCTCAATTCCTCAATTCTTAAATCCAATTTTTTATGACACATGACCAGCACTGAAAAAATACTTTATCGGATACTCACCATATTTTTTAAATTCCTCGGACTAATCCCTTTAATGTGGTTGCGTAGGTTGGGACGGCTCTTTTTTCTAATTGACAAAAGGCATCGAAACATAACCATAGAAAATTTAACCCATGCCTTTGGCCGTGAAAAGAACTCCGTAGAGATACGAAGTATTGCCTTGAAGGTCGTTGAAAACCTGATGCAAATCCCGTTTGAGATGACCCTTATTCCTAAGCTTCAACGCAAAGACTTGGGAAGTCTCATCAAGGTAGAAGGCTTGCATCACCTTCAGACAGCCTACCAAAAAGGGAGGGGGGTATTGTGTCTAGGCGCTCATGTAGGGAGTTGGGAATTACTCCCAGCAGTTTTATCCCTCTTGGGATATCCTCCCGATAGTATAGCGCGACCGCTTGATTTTAAACCCTTGGATATCTTTATTTCCAAACTAAGGACATGGCACGGAGGTGGCATAATCGCCAAGAAGTCTTCCATGCGTACGGTACTGAAGAGCCTGAAGCAAGGAAAGCTGGTAGGGATTTTACTTGACCAATATGCTAGCAGGATTGATGGTGTGTTCGTAGATTATTTTGGCAGGCCCGCCCGAACCAACAAAGGGTTGGCGCTCCTTGCTCTTAAGACCAAAGCGCCGGTAGTTCCCATATTTTTAGTACGCAATGATTCCCATTATAAAATGTGGTGTGCTCCTGAAGTTCCCCTCATAAGGACCGGAGACAAGGCAAAGGATGTAGAAGCCAATACCCAACGATATACAGAGATAATAGAATCGGTAGTGCGCCAGTATCCGGATCAGTGGTTCTGGGTGCATCGACGATGGAAAACCAAGCGTCATTGACCGTAACAGCGCTATGCTGAAAATCATGAACGATAATAACCCAAAAATAAACGCCGGCAAAAAATTCAATCCCGATACAATCATACGTATCCTGATTCGTTCCACTAACTGGGTAGGAGACGCTATTCTTACTACTCCGGCCATCCGAGCGATACGGAAAAATTTCCCTCACAGTGAAATTACTATACTGGCAAAGCCGTGGGTTGCGCCTGTTTTTGAAGGAAATCCCCATGTGGATCGTATCATGATCTATGACGCAAACAACCGCCATAAAGGATGGCTCGGGAGATTGCGATTAATCAGCGACATAAGAAAGAAAAAGTTTGGCCTGGCCATACTGTTTCAAAACGCCTTTGAGGCCGCAATCATAGCATTTGTCAGCCGTATCCCAATCAGGCTTGGGTACGATACAGACGGACGAGGTCTCTTTCTCACTCACAGCGTTCCTGGGACACACAACGCAAAGTTCAAAGATATCCACGAAACCGATTATTATCTGGGCATGCTTACTCCATTCGGTTTAACTCCTGACGGCTCAAAACTAACATTAAAAATCAGTGAACCAAACCATAAGAGTGCTGATAAGCTTCTTACAGGATACGGGATTGGCGAGAGCGATCAAATCGCAGGGATCAGTCCGGGAGCGACCTATGGATCTGCCAAGCGTTGGCTTCCTGAACGATACGCGGCTTTAGCAGATAAGATACAGGAGCAGTATGGGGCGCATATACTTATCTTTGGGGCTCCTGGAGAAAAGCAAATAGGTGAAAAAGTCACGCAATTAATGAAAGGTTCTGCTATCAACCTATGTGGACGTACAACTCTGGGGGAGGGCATAGCCTTAATAAACAGATGCAATTTATTTATTACCAACGACTCGGGGTTGATGCATGTTGCCGCAGCGCTTGACACCCCGCTGGTCGCCGTATTCGGACCCACAAACCCACACACTACAGGGCCGATCGGAACAAAAAGCAAAATCGTGCGCATACCCGTACCCTGCAGTCCCTGCTTACAACCGGAGTGCGCCACAGATCATCGCTGTATGAAGGAGATCAGTGTAGAGATGGTATTTGACGTTGTGAAGACACTGGTTTGATTGTTCTAACATATTAAGTTCTCGTTGCGAGTTACGAGTTGCGGGTCTCATATTACTTTTACAACTCGCAACCCGGAACGCGCAACTCGTAACATTCAAATAGCAATTCCATATGAACATACTTATCGTTAAATTGAGCGCTATCGGAGACGTTATTCACACGCTCCCTGCTTTGAATACACTTCGCAAGGAGTATCCCCACGCTCACATAACATGGCTGGTGGAAGAAGCAGCAGCAGATATTATACGCACTCACCCTGCTCTCAATACAATTATTGTGTCCAAGAGGAAGAAATGGATACGGGATATCCAGGAAGGGAACTGGATAGGTACAATTAAAGATATAATCGCTTTTATTAGAACCCTGCGCAGCAGACGGTATGATATGGTGATCGACTTTCAAGGGCTATTTAAAAGCGGAATACTGGTTGCCTTGTGCAAAGGAAACCGTAAAATCGGATATGATAAAACCAGGGAAGAGAGTTACCGGTTTCTGACCGAGCGGATTCTCCCTTTTGACTTGAATCAACATGCTATCCTGAGATATCTCAATCTCCTTAAGGCTTCAGGGGTTGTTACTGCCAGTGAAATCACCTTTGGGGTGCCTATTAATAACAAGGATAGGGAAAGGGTTTATTCCGTCTTGAAACACCATCAATGGAATAAAGGTGATCGTTTTATCGCAATCAACCCCATGGCGAAATGGGACACAAAACTTTGGGTCCCTCAAAAATTTGCTGAATTAGCCGATCAGATCGCGAAGAAATATAAAATCACTGTCGTTTTTACAGGAAGTCAGCAAGATCGAGAAGCAGTTCAAGAAATTACGTCGCTCATGCAAGAAAAGGGAATCAACCTATCGGGCAAGACCGATCTCCTCACCCTTGCCGCGCTCTATGAAAAGGCCGATTGTCTCATCTCAACCGACACAGGCCCCATGCACATGGCAGCAGCAATGGGGACTCCGGTAATAGCGCTCTTCGGCCCTACTGCTCCATGGAGGACTGGTCCGTTCGGAAGCGGTCATACAATTATACGAACAGGTATTCCATGCAGTCCATGCTTTCAAAGGCAATGCGCAGACATAGCTTGTATGAAGGATATAAAGGTGGAAGAGGTGTTGAATGCGGTCTCACGACTCATACATCATGGATGACCCGTCTCTTTATCTCTCGCAGATCGAGACCTTTGCATAATGCGACATTATGCAAGGGTCTCAGATCATTGGTCTAAGGTGTCGTTCTGTTCCGCTTTCTTCTGGGCTCTCTTGTGCCTTAGGGGTTTCCCCGGAACAGCACCGGCCGTACCGTGGGCCACGTGTACCACTTTCTTATACATCTCTGATATGGGTACCATGCGCGTCGTGTACCCTTTGTCCCATAGTTGTTTTGCCATGGCGTATCCGCCTCCGAACTCCATAGTACGGCTAAAAAGGAGACCGTGGTCTACTATAAACTTGCGTCGATACATAGCGCAGTAGTCACGGGGATAATGTCCCTCTTTCCAGACTATCCGTTTCTTGGCGCCAAAGAGATTCTTGACAGCGTTTATTGCGACTCCGGTTACTCGCTTTTGCCACGCATAAACAGGACTTTCAAGATTAAGCTTCCATGCCCCTACGCCACCTGCTCGGTGGTCAAGATTCATTTCCCGCAGGAATGGATCAAGCCAATCGCCTTGTTTTGCAAGAACGTCGGAATGCATAATCATATAGTATTCACCGTCTGCTTCCTCGATTCCGCGATCCCAGGCGGTAAAAACATTCTTTGGCCAGTTGGTATGGACTTCCTCCGGCCTCTCGATCAGCTTGATCCATTTCAGACCGCGAAGATATTCTATGCTTTCATCTTTTGAGCCGTTATCGACAACTATGACTTGGAGGTCGTATCTCCGGGAATTCTTGCGTATCGACCGGAGACATGCCGTCATCATAGACTGTACCTGCCAGTGAGGGATACAAATAGAGATCTTGGGGCTATCCATGGGCATAACAAACCTAACCTTTCGGGACTTATTTAAAATGTATTTGCAATCTTGCTACTTTTCTCATATGATTTTGTCAAGAAAATCTTTTTGAAAAATCGGCTGAGAATGATGACTGTCGGTAATATTTAAGGATAATACAACATGAAATGCTTGGTCACCGGCGCTGCCGGTTTTATTGGTTCCCATCTCTGTGAACGTTTGATCAAAGAAGGGTGTAGTGTAATTGGTATCGACAATTTTATGGATTACTACCCCCGATCGTTCAAAGAGTCAAATATTTCCGGGCTGAGATCAGCCCCCAACTTCGAGTTTATCGAAAGGAGCATTCTTGAGTGCGATCTGATCAAACTGTTAGAAGATGTGGATGCTGTATTTCACCAATCTGCGCAGGCAGGAATTCGCGCCAGTTGGGGAACCAATTTCAGGACATATTCAGACAATAACATCCTTGCGACACAGATGCTTCTTGAGGCGGCAAAAAAGAGCCCGGTAAAAAAGTTTGTCTATGCCTCTTCTTCTTCAGTTTACGGAGACACGACAGATCTTCCCATGCGGGAGTCCTCTGTCACCAGGCCCGTCTCTCCTTATGGCGTCTCAAAGATGGCGGCAGAACACCTTTGCTATCTTTACTATAAAAACTTTGGTGTTCCAACGGTCTCACTCAGATATTTTACGGTGTACGGGCCCCGGCAACGCCCGGACATGGCGTTTCATCGCTTCCTGAAGTGGATCTTAGAAGGCACACCCCTTCAGATGTACGGAGACGGAGAGCAAAGTAGGGACTTTACTCACATCAGCGACATCGT
Organism: Deltaproteobacteria bacterium; assembly: GCA_019314005.1. Next base: position 5,053 of record JAFDAE010000282.1, read on the forward strand.
GGATGCCAACTGGCTGGCATTTCAAAAAGGAGCCCCTGGCGAAGTATTCAACATAGGCGGAGGTTCAAGGGTTACCATGAATCAGGTAATCAGTATAATGGAAGAAATTACAGGTAGCGCTGCAACTGTAGATTATCAGCAGGTACAAAAGGGTGACGTGCGTCATACGTCTGCCGACATGACCAAAGCGCGTAAGGGGTTGGGATATAAACCTACCGTGTCGATCCGTGAAGGGCTTGAGACGGAGTATGAATGGATTCAGACTTTGGTCGAGTAGTTAAGTAATGTTGCGAGTTACGGGTTGCGGGTTCTATTTCCATTGTACCTTCGTGGATTGAATGAATCTGTGCGTTCCATTACTTAACCGGGGGGTATTTCTTTGTGACTTTACCTTCTTAACTCGCAACCCGTAACACGTAACTCGTATCTGCTGGCCACGCAACGCTTTACGAAGGGGAGATATAATTATGGCGATTAGCAAAGAGCTCCTGGACATTTTGGCCTGCCCAAAATGTAAGGGAGACATATATCTGAATGAGACAAAAGATGGGCTTATCTGTGATAAGTGCAAACTCCTTTATGAAATCAAGGATGATATTCCGATAATGCTTATTGACGAAGCAAAGCCGTTGAGAGACCTTTGAAAAACGCGACATTTTTCAAAGGTCTCGCTGAAAAGCTTAGCGTGAGAGAGTTACAAAATTTCTGCCCAGGGGGCGTCATAGCTGCCCGTTTCAATCAGGTCAAGCATATGTTTGGCCATCCTTTCGGCATTAAATTCACTGTGGGATCTTTTCATGCCCGCTTCAGCAATCTTTTCCCGCTCCTGTTCATGTTTGAGATACCAATCAGCCAATTCAAAGAA
>JAFDAE010000283.1 GCA_019314005.1 Deltaproteobacteria bacterium
GAAAAATGGAATAAAGAACATGCTGAGAAGAATAGGGCGGCCCCCCCTACCGATGATAAGATAAAGTCTGATATTATCGTTGACTCTGAAGGGGTTAATGCCGGGGAAGAACCCATGTCAGACGTAATAAAGAACCCTGGCATTTCAGAAAATGAAGCAATAGCCGAAAAAATCAAACTAAAAAGACAAGTTGTAGATGGAGTGAAGACGGGGAAGTTTAAAGGAGCTGTTCGGTTCGGAACGGTTGATGAATTACAGGCGACTATTAAGACTGGTAGGCTTCCGGTAAGCGAAGAATACGGGGAAATTCATGCACAACCTATAATGGGGCGCGATGATGATGCCTTTGCCGCTTATGGAGCTTACGATAAGCACAATATGGCTATGGTTTTTCCTGAAAAGCATGTGATGCAAAAATCGGATGCTAAGACTAAAGAGGTGGTCATAAACCCGGATGTGCCGTTAGAAGAGATTACTTTCCTGGTGGATGGTCATAAAAAGGCTTACCGTTTTAATGAATTGGTTGATGCGATTAAGGGTGAGAAAACAAAAGTTGGAAAATCAGAAGAGCTTAAATCATACACTGAATACATTAAGACCCTTTCGGATGATCAAAAACAACTCAAAAACCTCATCATTGAAAACCCGGAATCCCCCAAAGCCCGGATGGGAAGGATTCAGATTGCCTTAAAGAAAAGCGAAAAGAAAGCCAAGGTGATCCCCGAAAAAGAAAACCGTGAAGACGTTAAAGTAAAAAAGGCGGTTGCCAAACTCCGTGCAACAGCAGCACGGGTGAAAGAACGAGCCAAAGAAAAATTCAATCAGGAGCGGAACGAAAACACGAGCAGGCGTGCAAGGATGGCGCAAGATGCCAGGGGCGACGCAGCGAAAGAAATAGCCAATGCCGAAACCATGATTAAGATTGCCGATGCGATTGCGGCGGGAGAAGTGGAAGCCCTTGCCGGTGTTAAGAATAAAACTCATGTTGAGGCCCTTGAAAGCGTTTTAAACCGCGCAAAATATAAAAGCTTGAGTGCTGATCATGACAGTAACGGAGGGTATGAAAAGAACAAGGGCCGACCCCCAGAATTAAAAGACCTTCCGTATGCTGAATATCCGGGGTTCGGATTAGACCCGAGCATGGCCAATAGCCTAAGAAATGAGCTTATGACAATCCGTGGTGGTGAGAAGCTTTCTAGTTTGGTTGGCAATCACAATAGCTATGAAACGGCAAAAAAGGTTGTCGATTTTCTCAAAAAGAAAAACGCTAATATCCCATGGCAACTTGATAACGGTTTGAAAGAAGTCAATCGCTTCCGACAGATGGGGATTAACGATGTCTCTCAACACAAGAAAGCCCTTACTGCATTAATTGAACTCCGATCAGAAAAGAAAAAAGAAGACCCCATAAAAGCTTTAGAACGGGGGCTCATCGGTTTAAAGATCCCCAGTTTCTTCCCCACTCCAAAGCCTGTTATTGACAGGATGTTGGATGGAGCCAACATCGAACCCGGAATGGATGTACTGGAGCCAAGCGCCGGGAAGGGAGATATTGCAGACGCCTTGAAAGAATCCGGTGTTATACCTGATGTTTTAGAGGTTTCTGCAACTTTAACAGATATTTTAAAAGCAAAAAAACACGAAGTTGTTGGGTCTGATTTTCTTGAACACACAAAAGAATATGACAGAATCGTTATGAACCCCCCGTTTGAAAAAGGGCAGGACGTTGATCACGTAAAACATGCGTATGCCTTGCTGAAACCCGGCGGCCGAGTCGTATCTATCATGGGCGAACATCCTTTCTTTGCTTCTGATAAGAAATCTGTCGAATTCAGAGAGTGGCTTGATGATAAAGGATATGCCGAAAAATTGCCGGAAGGTAGCTTTAAAAACAAACAAGCTATACGGCAGACAGGTGTAGCCTCAAGGATAGTTATCATTAACAAACCCGGCGGCATGGCGATGTTCTCCAAAGGTACCCCCGGACAAACCCCCATGAACCCGCAAGCCTTGGAAGAGGGCATAGTAGGAGGAGCTTCTCCAGAAGAAATCTTAGCCATAGCCGAACAAGAAAAAGCAGAACAGAATAGAAAGTCCGCAGCCAAGGCGTCTTCATTCAGGATGTGGGTAAAATATGCCGGTGGAATCCAAATGAAGGATAAAACATGGGCCGGTGAAATTCGGGATATAAAAGGCAAGGCTGGCATGAAAGGTATGCCGCCGGGGATCTTCAAAAAGACTGCGCTTGGTATTGATGAAATGACATTGAGCGCCATTGACGCCGGGTGGCTCCCCGAAGGTTCAACTGAAAATGATTTCATGGCTGCTCTTGAGAACAACCCCCATGAACGGGTTTTGGATGCAGGGAGTGCTGAATGGGTTGACAACCAAGTTGAGATAGAATATGCAAAACAGAAGCAACTCGAACGAAAAGCGGGGGAATCTGAAGATGACATTACAAGTGCTGAAGAAGATGGCGAAGCAGAAGGCGAAGCAGAAGGCATACAGCAAGCAAATGAAGAAGCTGCGAAAAGAAAGAATAGCCGAGATTCAACAGATGAAGACGGATTCGATTGGGGATCAGGAGCATTCGTCAAAGAACAATTAGGGCTTTTCGGTAAACCGAAAAAGAAACCGTTCGCATTGACACCGGATGAATTTACTGAAACTGAGAAATTAGCTCGTGCCCAGGACAAGGCAAAGAAAAAAGGCGTCACCCCTAAAGGGAAGAAACCGACTTTTCAGACCGATAAAGCAATAAAAACCAAGAATGTTGGCAAACAACAAGAACTTTTTGGCCCGGATGCAGGACAAAAGGATTTATTTACAAATGATAAAGGACAAATTGAACTTGACTTCAAGCCGACGAAAAAAGCCGGTCCGATACGAAAGCAACAAATCGGAATGGCCGACACTGGTGGACAGGTCAAAGCCGCCGGTTGGATGGTCGGGGACATGGACACCGCCGTCTCCCTATTGTCAGAATTCAAAGATCACGCCCAAGAAAACCTCTTCCTGATAACCACTAATAAGAGCGGAAAAGTTCTTGAAATTCATAGATATTCAAAAGGTGAAGCTACCCGAAGCCTTGCCAGCCCTACCGAATCTATTGCTCACTCTTTAAACATTCCTGAAGCAAGCAAAGTATATTTCATTCATAACCATCCTGGGGCAGATAGGTCCCCGAGCTAGAATGATCAAAATTTATACCATGCATATGAACAAATCCTAAATTTAAAGAATATAAAGCTACATGCTGCCATAATAAGTGGTGAGGTGTGGCGGCCGTTTACCCGAACAACCGCTGGTGCCGAATCCTCAATTAAAAAAATAACACCATCTATTGAGATACCGTTAATGGAGCGGGTTATAAAAAAGAAATCGGCTGGTGAAGTCGTTACTTTTGATAATATTACGGATGTGCTTAATAATGAGTACGGAGGAAAAGAAGGCTTCTTGTTGATGGATAATAAGATGCGGGATGTTGGCTTCCTTCCATTCACACCCGGAGGAGCTGCAAAAAAGACAACTGCTGAGTTGTTGGGGGCTATCGAAGGAACCGGGGCGTCAAGTGTGGTATTCAAATCAAACACCGCAATAATCCATGGGTCCGAAAGAGAACGCTATTTAAAGAATTACGCAATACAGTTTGGAGAATCTGCAAAACTGCAAGACATAATAGATCCAGTTGGTAGCCATATACGCCAAGGGCAGCTTGAGTATCAAAGCCCTTCCAGTCCGATCCTCATTCGCTTTGGTGGGCAACCTGTTTTTAAGAGGGAATTAGAAGGTTCGGATTTTGATGAAATCGCTTCTGACGAAACCTTATTTTCACGCTCTCTAAATCCCAAAGGTATCCCCGGACAAACTCCCATGAACCCGCAAGTCTTGGAAGAACTCCGGCAAGACATGGTCAACTGGATAAAGGATGTAGTTCCTTTGTCTGTGGTTAAGCGCATGAAAATCGATCTTACACCAGGGATAAACACCTCCGGCATGGACACAGCCAAAACAGAACAGCAATGGGCTAAAAT
>JAFDAE010000284.1 GCA_019314005.1 Deltaproteobacteria bacterium
ACCCCGCTCAAAGGAGTCACGTTGGATATAGAAGTGTTGGCTATAAAGGGGTATTGTAAGGAGTGTAAAGAGGATTTTGAATTGGAAGATCCTGTAATGATCTGTCCGAAGTGCCAGAGCTGGAATGTTCGTATTGAAGGGGGCAGGGAATTATATATAGAATCAATAGAAGTAGAGTGAGGGTGAGAGGTTGACTTTTGTCATTATGTTGTGACATTATCCCTTTTTTAGAACTTGGTTCGCGATGGGTCGAGTCGTTAACCACTTGACTACTCGACTATAGGAGGCTGTCCGAGAATTCTGATCCTACTGCAAAAGAGTGAGAAGCGGCCCAAATTTCCGCAAGTTTTCGTCAAATAGGCCAGCTATTCTCCTCTAATTTGCGAAAATTTTGTCTCGTTCTCACTCTTTTTCGTTACGGACATAATTCTCGGACAGCCTCCTAAAGTGGTTGGAAATCACTGTGCAAAAATCTATTTGTAAGAAACATACAAAGATTGATACTCCGAATCAAACATCGGTTATATCAGAGCGCCTGGCGGCCACAGGGAAGATGGCCAGTGAGGTCGCCCATGAATTAAATACTCCCTTGGGTGGAATCCTTATATACAGCCACCTTCTCCTTGAAGATATACCGGAAGATCATCCACACAGAGAAAACATTATAAAAATTATCAAATTAGCTAACCGGTGTAAGATTATAGTAAAAGGGCTTCTTGACTTTGCGCACCAGGAAACCTTAGCGCTGAAAAATGTTCAGGTTAATCGAGTACTTGAAGGCACAGTCCATTTTATGGAACGCCATGTTCTCTTGAAAAATATCAATATAATACATGAACTGGATCCAAATCTTCCAGCAATATCCGCGGATGAAAATAAGCTGGAACAACTCTTTGTTAATTTTGTCATAAACGCGGGTGAGGCCATGAACAATGTTGGGACATTGGTCCTTCGTACCAGACCTGATCCGGATAGAAACGGCGTTATCATACAGTTCCCAGACACCGGCCGTGGTATACCCAAAAAACACCTGGGCCGTATTTTTGAACCTTTTTTTACTACCAAAGAGCGTGGAAAGGGGACAGGGCTGGGCCTTTCCATAAGTCATGGCATTATTAAACTGCACGGTGGAGATATAAAGGTGGAAAGTGTGGAAGGAAAAGGAACCACTTTCACAATTTTTTTACCGAGGTCGCAAGAAAAAAGAGACTGAGACGTTTGGAAACCAGAATCAACATATTGGTAATCGATGACGATGCCGCGATGCGGGACGCTTGTTATCAGGCTCTCATTAGGAGAGGTCATGACGTAATGTCGGCAAAAAGCGGCAAGGAAGGGATCGCGCTCCTGGACAAGTGGTCCTTTGCTGTCATACTCCTTGACCTCAAACTTCCTAACGAAGATGGTATTGAGATTCTGAAACAGCTCAAAGCACAGGACCCGGAAGCTGAAGTGGTGATTATCACCGGGCATGGCACTATCCAGACAGCGGTGCAGGCGATCAAGTTAGGGGCTTTTGACTTTTTGCCCAAGCCTTTTACGCCGAATGAACTGCGTCGAACCGTAGAACATGTCTTTAAAAATCGTCAGCTCAATATCGAAAATGTTATTCTGAAGCAGACATTAAAAGAAAAAGAGAAGAAAGAAGAGATCGTCAGCCAAAGCCCTGCTATGGCCAAGGTGAAAGAGATGGTCAAAATGGTGGCGCCCACGGACAGCACTGTTCTGATTCAAGGGGAAAGCGGTACCGGAAAGGGGTTGGTGGCTCGTAAGCTTCATCCCATGAGTCCTCGGCGTGATCATCCTTTTGTTGTTGTGGACTGCGGCTCTCTTGTCAGCACACTGTTTGAAAGTGAGCTGTTTGGCCATATTAAAGGGGCATTTACCGGGGCCGATACCACCCAATACGGCAAATTTGAAATGGCAAACGGCGGGACTATCTTTTTTGATGAGATAGCTAATATAAATCTGGACATCCAGGCAAAATTATTAAAGGTGGTGGAGGAAAAAACTATATCCAAGGTCGGGAGTCATAGAGTGGTTAGGGTAGATACCCGTATTATTGCTGCTACCAACAAAGACCTCAAAAAAGCAATTCGTAAGGGCTTGTTCAGAGAGGATCTTTTCTTCCGATTAAACGTGGTTTCGATTCATCTTCCCCCTCTTCGTGACCGCAAGGACGATATCCCGCTCCTTATTGATCATTTTCTGGATATATATACCGCCAAACAAGGAAAGACCATTTACGGTATTTCCCAAGAGGCCCTTGCTGCTATGGAGAATTATTCATGGCCTGGAAATGTACGCGAACTCGAAAATATGATCGAGAGATTGGTTATATTTGCCCGCGGAGAAACCATCACCTTCCAGGATCTTATATATTCAAATACCACGTTTTCCGGCATGTCTGCTCCTGAGACGACCACGCTGGAAGACGCCGAACGTCAGCATATCGGCAAGATGTTGGAACGCTTTAACCGAAATATAACCAAGACGGCGGAATCGCTCGGAATTGACAGAAAGACGCTTCGAACTAAGATAAAAAAATATAAACTCACAACATTTGAATAGGAGGCTGTCCGAGCATTTTGTCTCGTTCTCACGCTGTTGCAGTAGGATCAGGATTCTCGGACAGTCTCCTAATTGGTTAAGATGTTTGGTAGGTATGGAAAAACGGAGTAATCTCTATGTATGAATTAAAAATCATAACCCATTTTGCGGCAGCGCATCAGCTCAGAGATTTTAAAGGCCCTTGTGAAAACCTGCACGGTCATAATTGGAAGATCGAAGTATATATAGCCTCTGAGGTGTTAAATGAAGCCGGCATGGTAGTAGATTTTGCGGTTATCAAAGAAAAGACAGGAGCAATTATAAAAGCGTTCGACCACAGATTCTTAAACGATTTAGAGCCGTTTAAAGATCTTAATCCTTCTTCCGAAAACATTGCTCAGTATATAGCAGAGCGCCTCTCTTCTGAATTAAACAGCTCAACGATACGGGTGACACGGGTCACTTCGTGGGAATCCGATACTGCTTGCGCAACTTATTATATGCCTACATAGTCTCTTCTTCTCTTATAAGTTGCTGTGCAATCTGCAGATTATAGAGGTGGAGCGGGCTTCTCCCTTTATAGTTAGGACGACCGGAATATATATCTGCGGCTTTTTTGAGGCTTGCCATATCCAGCCAGATATGATTTTTCCATACTTCCGGGTTCTCGCTGTCCCACATACGAAATTCGATGTCATTTCCGTTTTTTCTAACATACATTCTCAGGTTTTTCTCCTGAAGTTCGGGATAATAATAGACCCCGCTTTCGTCTTTCATGCCTTCTTATCCTTTGAGAGCTTTGCACAACTGCCATTTTTTCGTGATGCGGCGGCAGGCTTCAAATTTTAATCCTCGAAATACCCAATGTATTCCTCCGGTTAAAATTTTTGCCTTTCTTGCCTGACGAAAAAATGTCGCGTTGTGCAAAGCTCTCGATCCAGGCCGCCTTCCTGTCGGTCTATAAGCACCACAGCCTTAATTACTTCCATCCCCTCGGCACGAGCCCGTTCAATGGCCTTAATGGTGGACCCTCCGGTGGTGACTACATCATCTATGATGACCACCCTTTCACCTGGCTTTAGATCACCTTCGATCCATCTTACAATTCCGTGATCCTTTTGTTCTTTGCGGACTGAAAATGCCTTTATCGGCATCCCTTTTATCTGTGACGTAAACGCTGTTGCCATCGCAATAGGGTCAGCGCCAAAAGTAAGACCTCCGATTCCATCCGGTTTCAGGTCCTGTATATTCTCAAAGACAAGATGACCGATCAGATACATGCCTTCAGGATCCAATGTGGTCGGTTTACAGTTAAAGTAGAAGTTACTCTTTTTGCCGGAAACCAGGTTGAAAGTCGGTTCTTCGCTATACATAAAAGATTTTTCAAAAAGGAGCCTTTTGAGTCGCTCTTTCATTGTCATGTTTATACCTGCTTGTATCGTTGATTTAGATTTCTCATTACCTTATTTGGTTGCCATGTGGATATTTTTATAGTATTTATCTTTTTTTAAAGTCACCATAAAAAAAGCCTTCGCCGAACTGGAAGAAGCCCTTTTAAAAGGATTCAGCGAAGGCCCTGAGCGAGAAAAACCGGTTAGGCCCTCCTCATGCTCGTGACAGCAGAATAACAATTTTACCGCTGTAGGTCAATTGATAATTTTATGTCGTCATATTTCGTCTGGGGGTAGACATGAAAATGCCGCCAATGGCAGGCTGTGTTAAAAAGATCTCTTTCGCACTACGGATAGAGTTCATACCCCTCCTTGTAATGCTCTTTTGTCTTGTGTGTGCTGCTGATGCGGAAGACTCTACAGCAATGTTTACCCTTGAATCGAGTATACGTAGGGCCCTTGAAAAGAGTACTGCTATCCAGTCTGCCCTGCAAGGGGTTGTAGCTTCCAAGGAAAGGGAAGACGGGCAATTTACGGAATTTTTGCCGACATTCAGCTCCGGCTATTCATATACCAGACGGGATAGTGAGAGGTCGGTGGGGAGCTTGGTCCTCAGCCCACAGGATATTTACGAATTTTCCGCTACTGTTAATCAGCCTATTTTTAGGGGGTTTAATCTGATTACAAAATATCGGGTGGCCGGCTTGGATCTCGATATCTCCCGGTTCGCACTGGAACAGACCAGACAGGATATAATATTGCGGGCCAAGGAGGCATATTTTGGAGTACTACGGGCAGAACGGCTGTTGCGTGTGGCAGAAGATGCGGTTACACGACTTACCGCCCATGCAGAGGTTGCCAGAAATTTTTACGATGTTGGAATGACACCGAAAAACGATCTACTTGAAGCCGAAGTCGAGCTGGCCAACGCAAAACAGGAGTTGGTAGTGGCGGAAAATAGACTTCAGGAAATTAGCGCTGAGTTTAATACCCTTCTTCGTCGTCCCATTGATGCGCCGGTGGTTTTGGAAGATATCCTGACCTACGAACCTATAGAGCAAGACTATGAGTCGTGCTGGGAAACCGCCAAACAGAGTCGGAGAGAATTAAAGGTGGCGGATTTGCAGGTAGAGATTGGGGAAAAGAATGTTCAAATTGTTCGGAAGGACTATATGCCTGAAGTCAACTTCCAGGGGAGCTATAATAAACTCGGCGACGACCCGGACGTGCAGGGAGGGGAAGGCATTATTGATCCTGAGTCCTGGAATGTTATGCTATCGGCGACCTGGACTTTTTGGGAGTGGGGAAAGACCCGACACGGCGTTAAGGAACAATTGTGTTTTTTAGCCCAGGCCAAAGAGCAAAGAAAACAGGTGGAGGATGACATCCGGCTCGAAGTTAAGAGAGCATATCTCAGGCTGATAGACTCGGGGAAAGCCATCTTTACGGTAAAGAAGGCGATTGCACAGGCACAGGAAAACTTGAGAATGAACGAAGAGCGATACAAGGAACAGGTGGCCACGTCTACAGATGTGCTTGATGCCAGGACCCTTCTTTCCGAGACGGAAACAAATTATTACAATGCGTTAAGTTCTTATAATATTGCAAAGGCTAAGCTGTATAGGGCCATGGGTGTTGAGGTTATAAGGTAAGGACTTGCAATATGTAATCGATATGTAATATTTCTTATTGCAAGAATGAAATAAAATAGAGGCAGTTTCAAAAGAGAGGAGTTACATAACTTGGCTGATTCAAACGATTCAAAGACATGTGTCTCGATGCAGTGCAGCCGTGAAGAGGCGCTTCAACGTCTACCTGAAGAGGCGAGACAGATTCGAATTGAGATACTCAAGATGCTTCATCAATCTGGTTCGGGTCATACCGGTGGGTCTCTGTCCGCCACAGATCTTTTAACAACCCTTTTTTTTACAGAACTTCGTCATCGATCAGAAGACCCGGACTGGGATGGCAGGGATCGATTTGTTCTTTCCAAAGGGCATGCTGCGCCTCTTTATTATGCGGTGCTGTGTCGTTTTGGATACATACATGCCGATGAGTTGTGCAGTTTAAGAAAGGTGAACTGCATGCTTCAAGGACATCCTGATTCCAAGTCAACGCCCGGCGTGGAAATCTCAACCGGTTCCCTGGGCCAGGGGCTTTCCATAGCCAACGGCATGGCCCTGGGTCTGCGACTGAACAAAAATAATGCCAGAGTGTATACACTGCTGGGGGATGGAGAAGTCCAGGAGGGCATGATCTGGGAAGCGGCCATGACTGCCGCACATTACAAAATAGACAGTTTGTGTGCTATTCTCGATCGTAACGGTCTCCAGATTGACGGCGCTGTTGAAGAAGTTATGAATATAGAACCGCTCGCCGACAAATGGAAGGCGTTTGGCTGGCACGTAATCAACATTGATGGACATCGGTTTGATCAGATCTTAGATGCATTTAAAACCGCTAAAGAGGTTAAGGGAAAGCCTACGATTATCATTGCCAAGACCGTTAAGGGAAAAGGCGTTTCAATATTTGAAAATAAGGTGAAATACCATGGGCTTGCCCCAAACGATCAGGAGTTGGAGCAGGCGCTGAA
>JAFDAE010000285.1 GCA_019314005.1 Deltaproteobacteria bacterium
TCCTGAATTGAAAGACAAGTATTTAAAGTTGGTGGAAGCCAGAAAAACTGCTCTTTGGACAAATACTTAACTCCACGGCTATAGGCGGTGGAAAAATCGCAAAAGAAAATCAATATTTACTTCTTGACGATATAAACTTATAAACTGAGGAATGTCCCTAAGCCCTCCTTGAAATTAGGTGAATTTAACTTCAAAGTGCACTACATAAAGCCTACCGCCAAGCATTACGTGGTGCACTTGCAACCTGAATTCACCTATTCCGAAAAATTATATGCAATTGAATATCCGGAAATCATGACGCAAGGAGAAATGCTTGAGAAATTTGAGGAGATAAAGGAAGCATATTTTTAATGGCGTTAAAGGGTAGGAAAACCTTTGCGGTTTTGGCGTGTTTGTGTAAAATGTTATTGTTTTTCACTAATTATGAAGGAGCAAGAATATGGCAGAGTTAATTTACATTTAATAAGATGCAAAACAATCTATGACGTGACCTGAATTTGCGTACTTACTCACAAACCTTCTGATTCTCACAGTGAGAAAATGTGAGAAAGGCTATTCAGTGTGAGGAAAAATGAATATACTTGATAAAGTAAGACAGCCTGAAAATCGTAAATTGGAGTTGAAAAGATCCCTGCCACCCAGAGCGAAGTGGTTAAAATCCATTATCGCTTTTGCGAATGGAGCTGGAGGGGAGTTAATTCTTGGGGTAGATGATAAAAGCAGAGATATAGTAGGAATAGAGAACCCTTTTGAGTTGGAAGAAAAGATTTCAAATACTATTCATGATAGTATCCGGCCGTCAATTTCACCGTATATACAGACCATTAATCTGAAAAACAGACAGCTCCTTAGCGTCCAGATTCTTCCCGGCCAGCAAAAACCCTATTATCTTGCTTCAAAAGGCCTGGAAAAGAGCACTTATATCCGTATCGGGTCAACCAATAGACAGGCCGATCTTTTCGCCATCGAGGAGTTGAAACGTCAGGCTTACGGCATTAGTTACCTTTATCAGATGTTTTTTCAGTGTGGTAAAGATGCTTTAGATAAAGAGGCCTTGAATGTTTTTTTCAAGAGACTTCTTGGGGTTAAGAAGCTGTTGTTAAATCACTTTTTTCATTACGAGATACTAAGGAAAAACAATGGAGACATCTTTCCCACCTTTCTTGGAGTGATTCTTTTTGGCAAAGAAAATCTGCCGGAATTAAGGGATTTTGACTATTCGAAAATTAAGGTTACCAGATATAAAGGAATTGACAGAACGGAAATACTGTCTACACAATTCTTTGAACTGCCTCTCGCTCTGAAAATAGAGAGTATTATTAATTATACCGTATCAGAGATTCCAGAGGCCCAAAAACTTGTAGGTGCAAAAAGAGAGAGGATTCCGCTATTGCCGGCATTTGCTGTAAGGGAGGCTGTCATCAATGCGATTGTACACAGAAATTATAGTTTGAAAGGAGCTTCCGTGCAAGTGGATATCTTTAGTGATCGTTGCAAAATAACAAGTCCCGGTGTGCTTCCCGGCGCTTTAAGTATTGATCTGCTGGGCCAGGGTATTTCAGAAATAAGAAACAGAAGTCTTGCCCGCATTTTTCGCGGAGCCGGCTTTATGGAAGAGCTTGGAAGCGGAATTTCAAGAATGATTCAGGAGATGAAGAATTCAGGCAATCCAAGGCCGGAGTTCGAGGAAAAAGGCCAATATTTCTGTGTTACTCTCAGGACGAAGCCGCAAATGACATTCCATTTGGAAGAAATATATCGGATACTTAGATCAAAAGGATCGTTGTCTTCTTCCGAGATATCAAAGGAGATGGATATTCATCAAAATACGGCTATAAAAAGGCTTAAAGAGCTTATAGATTTAGGGATCGTAGGAAAGATTGGCTCTGGGAAAAACACCAAATACAGGGTTAAGGAATAACTCCCGATGTCTGATAAGTCTCCACTATCAAGTTTGATATTCGCTATGCATTTTTACTCTCACTCCTGTTGCAGTATAATGATTTGCCGGAGAACAAACGGACGAACGCTGGCTGAAATTATCTCAACCCGCCGTGAGTTTGTCTGTTAAATGCGGTGGAAAAATCGCAAAAGAAAATCAATATTTACTTCTTGACGATATAAACTTATAAACTGAGGATGTCCCATAGGCCCTGTGTATTTAGGGCGGCGGGAATCTTTCTCATTGTGTTTATCCGTGTACGTCTATCTTCATTTATTGAGTGTTAAGTGGATAGATAAAAACATAAGTAATAGTATTTTTCTTGTCGATCTTTTTTATTTTTGGTATTTAAGCGGTCAACCGTATAATCACTTGTTATCTATAAAGAATGAAAAGCACTAAAAAAAGAAAAAGTATCCCCAAGGATAGAGAAGCAGAAATATTATTTAGTAGTAGGCGGCGCTGTGCATTATGCTTTATGTACGAACAAGATAAAGATATTAAGAGAGGTCAAATAGCCCATATAGACCGAAATTCAGCAAATAATAAACAAAGCAATTTGGCCTTTTTATGCCTTCCACATCATGATGAATATGATGGAAAAAATAGCCAATCAAAAAGATGGACACCAAAGGAACTAATTGAATCAAAAAATAAACTGACCGAGTTTATTACTAATGACTTCGACAAACTACTGCCAGAGCTGGAGATATCAAACCCTGTCAAAGGGCCCGTTATAAAAAAATCAACAAAAAAAGAAAAAAGACAGATGATAACTCCAGAAGTTTACAATCTACGAATTCCTATATATAATGCCTATAGAGACTTTGTAACGAAAATTTTAAGAGATGCCAAGATTGATTACAATGACCTGTTTAATTTTGCAAACAAGACACATGAAGCTCTATTTTTATATGATGAAAACATTGCTGATTTTTTGAGCCTAATTTATCAAAAAGGTAATCGCTTTCAATATCTTAACAAAATTATCGCGACTCCTCGGATAGTTGAAAAAGATAAATGGAATTCAATTGTTGAAGAAGAATCTAATTTACTTCAATGGTTTCATGATAATTTAGAAGAAGCTCGAAAGCTTTTCAAGCAATATTTACATTTAGGATAAGATAACCATTTAGTGCATAGAATGCGTGACAGCGGTACCCTTTTGACTTTGATTAGTTTATGATATTCAAATCGGTTCATTTGCACTTAATACGCTTCAGTCACGCATCTATGACTACGACGTTCAAGTAAGCCTTCGGCAGGAAATGCCATGTTAATCGAAATTATGACAAAACATAGAAGATTCAGTACTTTAATGTGAAATCAAGTCATAAGGGAAACAGAGTGGTCACGTCTTCATTCTTGCCAGAAGTAAAGAATGAAGACGTGACCATTCTGTTCGCCTAAAGCGCCAGCAATTCACCGTTTAGGTCTCAGAGATTTATTTAAGCCCGCTTTTTATTAAGGCTTCTGCCAGCGGGTTATTAAACGGCGCATTCCCGCTGCTTAAGTTCTTTTTGTCCTTATTCT
>JAFDAE010000286.1 GCA_019314005.1 Deltaproteobacteria bacterium
GCCATTGACGAGCGTGCCGTCATTGCCGTTACCAGACTTGTCGAGGGCAATGCTGCCCGTACCTTCGTCAAAGTTCCAATAGCCGGCCAAATCGGCGTTAACATTGCTGGCTAAAAGACTTAACACTAAGAATGCTACCAGGAGTTTCTGTTTCTTTTGCCCTTTATACATGGTAATCCTCCTTTAGAAAGTCACATGGTTATTCTTGCGATTTGATCAGAGTCGCAATTTGTCATAGTCCAAAACAGCTACAGACGATGCTGTTGACGTGTGTCCTTGAAAGCGTTGAACACAACACGTAGTTCCAAATACCCATTCTCCAATTCTTTGTGGTATTATAGCATCTTTTTGACGGGGCGGCAAGAAAAATTCCAACTTTGTTCAATAGGAATAGGAGAGCCCCCGCCTGTCAACCCCGGTTTCTTAACGGTCTCGGCGCCTATTCCGGCCCGTATGTCTCGCGGTCAACTCGCGTGCGGCGTCGAACATGGCGACGATGTTCTCGGCTGGGACGCCTGCCTGGATGTTGTGAACATTATTGAAGACGTAGCCGCCCCCAGGCTTGAAAATTTCGATATTCTCTCGGACATTCTCGCGAACTTGGTCGGCCGTTGCGAAGGGAAGCACATGCTGAGCATCAATGCCACCGCCCCAAAATACCAGCCGGTTGCCGTAGCCGGCCTTGAGTTCTCGCGGATCCATGCGGCCAGCACTGATCTGAACGGGATTGAGGATGTCTATGCCGTTATCGAGCAGCTCGTCGATCAAGTCTATCACGGAACCGCACGTGTGATACCAGACTTTGGCGGAGGTCAGTGACTTGATATGCTGGACGAGTTTCTTCTGGCGTGGTTTGACGACCTTTCGATAGAAAACGGGGCTGAACAGGGGGCCCGACTGGCCGGCGATATCATCGCCTATCATCACGACGTCAACAAGATCGCCTATCGCAGCCAGGAAGCTGTCGTAGTAATCCATCCAGAAAGCCAGCGTTCTGTCCAAAAGGGCTTCGCAGAAGGCCGGATTGTCGATCATGTCGATAAACCATTTCTCCAGGCCCCGCATGTACCAGCATGTTTCGTATACGACTCCGCCGATGCCGGTCGATATCGCATAAGGCGTCTGCTCTCGCAGCTTTAGCGCTGCATCGCGAACGCCTGTGAAGCGAGTCGGGTCGTTGCCTTTGGGGAAGGGATAATCCGCCAGGTCGTCAATGGAGGCATCTGCCAGCGGATGATGCGATATGTCCATGTAAAGCTGCTGGTCATCGGGCATCGACCAAACAACGCCAAACTCATCCTTGAGGTCATGCCAGAGTCTGCCATTCCGCGTGTTCTGCTCGATGGTCCCCTCGAAGCTCTCAGGCCCATGGGCGAAGACGTAGCGAATATCGACGCCGAATCGCTGCAAGACCTGCTCGCACGGTTGCGCAAGCTGCTGCACCGGGTCCATAATCGTCACCTCGTCATCGATATTCAGATGGTCCAGCAGGGCGATATAGGCGTTCTTATGTATTCCCGTCTGGAAGCCGCCGAGGTCGATGGGGACTCTGTCGGGAATCTCATGATTCAAAGCCTTCAGGACGCGCTGCCTCGGGCTCATTGTCTCTCTGTTTGTCATTTGTTTGCTCTCCTGTCTTATCCTCGGCGAGAATTCACCGGGACGATTGGCCGGATGAAGTGTCTACATACCGAGCGAAGCCATGGCGTTGCCTGCGCCGATCAGCACGGTAGACAATACAACGACCAGGATTCCACAGACGACGATTCTCAATGTGCGTCGACTGGAGCCTTTCCATTCGTGCAGCAGCAACGCCCAGATGTTGCTGAAGACTATGATAAAGGCCATGTGCAGGGTCCAGCTCGAAAAATCATACTGGCCCATCTTCGTTGTGCCCATCCCATAAAACATGAACTGAAAGTACCACGTAATGCCCGCCAGAGCCGAGAACAAATAGTTGGCCATAAGCGATGTCTCACGGGCCTGGATATAGTCTTTGGTCGAACGGTTTCTTATATTCAGAATTACACACCAGATGAGATTTGTTGTGAATCCGCCGGCCAGAATCACCACGAGCACGGGACTGTTCTGCCAGAGAGGTCGGGTGCCGCTCTCGACGGCGAGATTGGCGATCGGCTTGCCCGCGACGATGCCAAAGGCCATGCAACTGCTCATGACGCCTGCAAATACCGCCACAATGAGACCGCGCAGAAAGTCGAATTCCCTGATGCTCGCGCGTTTTTGCTCGACGGACAATTCCCGCTCCTTGGACATGCCGGCCCATCCGCAAATGGAAATCCCCGCCAGACAAACCATAACGCCGCCCAGAATCACAATACCCGAGACGTTCGTGACCAGATCTGTGAAAGCGCCGGAGAATATTGGTGGGATAATCGTGCCAAATGCTGCGCAGAATCCGAGCGCAATCGCATAACCGAGAGATATACCCAGGTAGCGCATCGAGAGGCCAAACGTCAGGCCGCCAATGCCCCAGAGCACACCGAATACGTAGCTCCAGATGACGCTGCCCACGGGCGCGCGACCAAGCACTGAGAACAGTTGCGGGACGGTCGCACACGCGATTACCCAAGGCATTATGACCCAGGAAAACACACCACCTACGAGCCAGTAGCTCTCCCACGCCCAGTTGCGGACCTTCTTGAATGGGAGGTAGAAGCTGCCCGCGGCAAGGCCTCCCACGGCATGTAAAAAGACACCCAATACGACCATAACAAGTACCCGATTGCCCCTATTTTTCGTCGGCTTGCTTCATACGATATGGAGAATGAACAAAGTCACTGCCGTTGCGTTTTTTGGGCCAGCATAAATGGTAGAATAATACGTGACACAATTTAGCGTTCCATCCACTGTTCTCAACTCCGATTTCATTCGGGAATTGCATAATAATCGACCCTCTGACTGATGTCCACCGGGCGGTAAGGATCCGATCCGCCGGCATTCTGGTACCAATAAGCCACACAGGAATAAAGCAAAGGCCATGCATTCGCGTGATATTTTTCGAGACAACCTTCAAAAGAGGACATAAACGGCACGTTATCAGCAATCTGAAATCTGTTAACAGAGATGTGTCCGCGATTCTTTTCATTCAGTGTCTGATTTTGAAATGCACTTTCGAAATACTCAGGGGTACACCACGCATAGCCAAAATAATCCTCGGTACCTGTCCCAAACGTGGAGGGAAATTTCTCCCCGTCCACAAAGAATTTCTCATCGCCTTCACCCCACCAATACCTTTTGCAAGTAGCATCAATCAGAGGAATCATTTCTTCGGGGATATCCAGCAGCCCCTCTCGGGGTAATTCCTTTCTGATTACTCCTTTGGGGTTTGGATTCCAATTCGTTAAGCAGACGCCGCAAAACCTTCCTTTCCCCCTGGTGATGAGAAGCGGCCAGTCAGGCCAACGATCTCCCCTCAAGTATCTTTCTCTGTCAACCCCGGGATAAGCATCCCGATGCCATTTCGCATGAAACCTCAGAAGTCGCTCTGCCGGTTTCTTCAAAGGAGTATACACAACCTCAAATCTCACATGACGTTCCCTCTTCCCATCGTTGGTCAACTTAATGCTGGCATTCTCCGCGAAAGGCATATACCAATTTGAATAAAAACCCTCATCCGTCATTCCCATCGGGAAAGAAGCATATTCATTTATTCCGGGAGCACTGCCGAAGAAATCTCCCAAGGGAGACCATACGCTTGGGGCAGGTTCATTATCCCACGCCATACTGATGGCCAATTCCCGCAGAAATGAAATGGGGTCATCCCCTTCGGCTATTTGGGGCTTCACATGCAAGGGGCTTCACATGCAACGAGGTAATGGCCTTTGCCCCCTCTATCAGGCACACCTGAACAGTCTCGCCCGGTGAAACACTGACGTTTCGTTGAATCTTCTCCCCCCTGGCTTTCTTGTTCAGATATCCTCCGGAATCAGAAAGAATCATATTCGCCCGTCCAAGAACAGCTTTCTCATTTTCATTGAATGAGCCTCTGAAACTTGGGACAATAGTCCCTTCAGGAAAGGTGGAATACGTAAATTGGAAAAACTTCCCCCATCCTTCGCCAAAAACGATCTTGCATGATTTTTGAAAGGCGATCGGGACATAGCAATTAAATCCTCGGGCAACGGTGTGAACCAAGGCAGGATAAGGGAAATGATCCGAAGAAGCATTGAAAAATTCCAGGAAAGGCATGTTGACAACAGGTTCTGCATGGCCATCGATGAAGATTCTAATATGACCTTCTCTTGGCTTGGCAGACCAGATTCGCCAAATCACTCCGGGCCCCTCCATTTCTGCGGCAACAATATCCGATCCCTCTTTGCGTAAATAGCCGTCCCCATCCTGATTGGCGTGCCAATTCTCATAGCGGCCGCTTCTTGCGTTGTACTTGGAATCCCGGTTAAAACTGGTGATATTTCCGCATCTTTCACCTTCCACCGGAAATTCAGCCAGATGGTCAAAGGTGCAAAGTCGTTTGACAACGTCTGCATATTTGAAGACTTTCCGGCCTGTTCCTCCATTACATGTTACACAAAATGCGACAACGAAGAAGCCAATACTCCATTTCTTAGATTTCATTTGAACAAATCACCTCATTGAAAGTTTATTCAGAACAACATTTCTTGATCGTTACAAAGATTTGATTTCATCATTCCTGCAACGGGTCAAATGCGGTTGCCGGAATTAACCGGACCGGGCCGGCCAGCCCCGATTCCATCACAGACCATTTGGCCGGATCCCCCAACCTTCCGTATGCGCCAAAAGATATGTCGACAGTGTAGAAGTGGGGGCGTTCAATGCCATTTTGTTCCATATACCTTATCCGGTTGGCAGCCAAATTGGTCACTCTCACCTTCAAGTCATTGTTCCCTGGCCGAAGCGCTTCCGTAATATTCACTTTGAAGGGAGCAGTTATCAAAGTGGCCACTTGCTGCCCGTTGACTTCCACTTGAGCACTGTGGAATACATCCCCCAAGTCAAGAATCCAGTCATTACCCTGGATACCTGAAGGTCTTTGGAAAACAGCCGAATACTCTGCAGTTCCGGCAAACCATTTTGCTTCCTCAGATCCTTTCTCTGTCCAAGCAACCGGCTTGGCAGA
Source organism: Deltaproteobacteria bacterium (assembly GCA_019314005.1). The sequence continues at coordinate 5,120 of JAFDAE010000286.1, forward strand.
AGAGAAGCCGGAAGGAATGACCGGCCCCCCTTCAAGAAAGCTTACATTCCATCCCGTAATTACGTGAGCACCATGAAGCTCCTCTTCATATTTCCACTCCGGTCCCTTCATGTTCCCCTGGAAAGTTCGCAGAATGCAGGTCTCTTCAGGTTCCAGTTGAAGAAAGACCTCTGTTCTCCCCTCCGCGTCTTTTCTGACAGTTGCCATTCCGGCAATCTCCCTCAACGGGTCAAAAATGGCTGCCGAGCCTGCATCCCTTGCAAGGGTTACAAACTTGCTTATCCTGTGATCACTGACATTCTTGATAAAGTAGTGAAATCCTCCTTCGTACGACCGGCGCACAAATCTTAGTCCCTCCTTCACCATCGTTTCGCGGGGGATATTTGCCTCCTCCGGAAGGATCGGCTCTCCCTCTGGCGCTGTGATTAGAATCTTTCCCTGAGTCCTTTTTCTCATCCTGAAGTCGTGAATCCGTTCTACCTGTTCCTGGAATTGTTGCTGCCGCTCCCTGAGGTTGCCAAATCCCGGCACATCCCGGGGAAGTCCTCCTGAAAATACGATGGTTGCGCCCTTTTCAGCCAGATCTGTAAGGTAGTCCAGTGTCTGAACAGGCATAAATTCCACCTGAGGGATGACAACAGTCATGTAATCGTTTCCCCCGCCCGTAATCAGCTTCCCGTCCTCATATACCGTCTTCAAAATCTGCTGATCGGAGATGTAGTCAAAAGTAATTCCATCCTCTAGAAAAGCGGTTGCAGTTGTTTCCAAGTTCTTCGTGGGAATAGGGAAGCGGACCCATCTTTCCTGGTGATGCCATATATCGTAAATGGGAAAATACAATAAGACATCATTATCCGGATCTCCGGACTGAAGAAACGAAGAGACCCGGGAGACATAGCTGTTCAGTTTCCAAAAATCCTTCCATATCGTATTGGCGGGTACGAAATGAACAGGGGCATAATAGAGCCAGCCGGGCCAGGTGGCTTCCTCAGGTGAATAGGTGGTACTGTGGTAATAGATCCTGTTTGAACCGTTCAGAAATATTTTATCAATTTCCTTATTCTTTGCCTCGCCTAATGAATTATGAAAATGTCCGTGCATGAAAGTGGCGGTCTCCTGCGAAATGATCTTATTCCCGGTGACATGAGCAGCCGAAGATGCCATCATCCAAAAGGCATCGGGACGGGCAGGGCCGCCGAACCTCAAGTAGTTTGCGCCAGTATTCTCCGGCTGATCAGAAGCGCCCCAATTATCAAGCGGGTGAGCCGGACTGCCATGGGGCGCCTGGTTCAACGTCAGCACCCCCTTTTCATGGGCCCATTCAGTCCATGGTATTGT
>JAFDAE010000287.1 GCA_019314005.1 Deltaproteobacteria bacterium
ATGACAAAAAAGTAGGAATTCGACTTTTTACAAAGCCATTAAGCTTTAGATGTGAGATCAAAAAAATCAAAAGAATATGAATACTGAAAAAATATCCCAAATAACAACAAAAACGTTTACCCCGCCTCATCCGCTGAAAACAGCGGTTCTCTTCATGGTCTTTAAACGCCCGGATACTACAAAGCAGGTCTTTGAAGCGATCCGCCAGGCAAAACCGCCCAGACTTTATGTTGCCGCCGATGGCCCAAGGGATGATAAGGCCGGTGAGGCGGAAAAAGTGGAACAGGCGCGGCGGATTGCGATGCAGGTGGATTGGGAATGTGAAGTAAAAACACTTTTCAGAGATAAAAACCTGGGATGCAGGGTAGGAGTGAGTACTGCAATAGACTGGTTTTTTGAGAATGAAGAAGAAGGGATCATTCTGGAAGACGACTGCCTGCCAAGCCAGAGTTTTTTCTGGTTTTGTGAAGAATTGCTGGAGCGGTATCGTGGGGATTTGCGGGTTATGATGATTGGCGGAAATAATAAGGGAGTAAATTTTTTAAAAGATTGCAGCTATTTTTTCTCAAAATATGTTCAAATTTGGGGTTGGGCAACATGGAGAAGGTCATGGGAAAAATACGACTATAAAATTAAAAAATGGGAATTAATTAAAGAGCAAATTAGTAATTATATATATTCACCAAAAGAGATAAAAATAAGGATTAAGCAGTTTGATTCCGTTTACAATAACAAATTAGATACATGGGATTTTCAGTGGAATTTTACGTGCTTAATTAATCATGGATTATCAATATTGCCTTCTCTAAATATGATATCTAATATTATGAAATGCAATTATCATTAAATCATCCTGATTATATAATATTTAATGATAAATTCGAAAAACTGCATCAACCTAAGACTAAATTTAAAAGAATATTATCAAAATGTATAACGGTATTAAAAACATAATTAAAAAAAATAAGAGAATATTTAATCTATTAATGATATTTAAACTTTTATCAACCGCAAGCATAAAAAAGTTGGATGGAAGTATTAAAAAATATCCAAAAGTAATCCAATTCCCGATTACATACAAATGTAATTCTCGATGTGTTATGTGTAATATTTGGAAAATGGACCATTCCAATGAAATGACTTTAGCAGAAATCAAAAACTATCTCAAAGATCCTATTTTTAAAGAAGTTTCTTCTGTTGGAATAAATGGAGGAGAGCCCTCGCTTGTTAAAGAACTTCCTCAAATAGCAGAACAAGTTTTAAATCTTCCTAAGATCAAATCTCTTAATATCATCTCAAACGGGTTCAATAAAGATGCTCTTCTTGTAAAAGTTGAAAAAATATATGAGCTATGCAGAAAAAAAAGCGTAAATTTTCACCTGTCATTTTCACTGGATGGTTATGGGGAAGTACATGATAACGTTCGTGGGGTAAAAAAGGCTTTTGAAAGGGCTTCAAAGTCAATAGATTATGTTTTGGAAAATAAGAGTCGCTATTGCGATTCAATTGATATTGGCTGTACGATTGTAAGGCAGAATGTTAATTCTTTAATTGAACTGGATACATATGCCAGCAGAAAAAATTATCCAATGAAATATCGCCTTGGCATTGAAAATAAACGCATTGGCAGTGATGAGATTGTTTCTGATTATAGTGTACTTTGTGATACAAAAAGCCGACAGTTTGCAAAAGAGTTTATTCATAGCAGATTTTTCAAAGCCAACGAGATTATGGAAAAATTCAAGTATTTCTCTCTTTTTTATTTTTTAGCAGAAAAAAATCCGAAACGGCTGTTGGGTTGTATGTGGCAGGATGAGGGGATAACCATAGATGCCAAGGGCAATATTTATTATTGTGCTGTGGCCAGTAAAAAAATTGGTTCACTCCGAAAGCAAAAAGGAGAAGCCATTTTTTTTAATGAAAAAAATATTGCGTACAAAAAATCTATCCTTGAAAACATGTGTCAAAACTGCATTCATGATTATTCTGGAAAACCGTATATTGGTGATGTTTTGATATTTTTGAAGCATTACATATTCGAGAGAATTTGGTGTAAAATTTACCGGATAAAATTAATATGGCTGTAAAAATAACAATAATAGGGTGGTACGGAACCGAGACTATCGGTGATCGTGCTATTCTTGCTGGAATTTTTACCTTTTTTAAAAAGGCATTTGGAGAATTTAAAGTTAACTTGGGGAGTCTTTATCCTTTTTTTACTCAACGTACTCTTAATGAAGATCATAATTTTTGGGAGGAATCTTGCAACCATACTTTTCCTGTTCAACTCTTTGATTCTAAGAAGGTACAAGAGTTAGATAAGGCCATCAAGGATTCAGATTTAGTGGTAATGGGTGGCGGTCCCTTGATGCATATTGAACCTCTTTTTATGGTTGAGTATGCTTTAAAAAAGGCAAAAAAACTCGGGAAAACAACAGCGTTGCTTGGTTGCGGAGTCGGTCCGATATTCTCAAAGAAATTCAAAAAATCTCTGATAAATATTGCGAATTCATCTGATTTAATACTTCTTCGTGACTCATTTTCTAAGAAGTATCTTGAAGATATTTTTGACGAATATGCTGCAACATTGCAAAAGAAAATCTATCTGAGTCTTGATCCCGCAGTGCAGTGTGCTGAAGATTTTAATCGACTATTTCGAAAGGATGTTGAATTAGATACCATTGCTGTCAATTTGAGAGATTTTCCTCAAGAATATAGCAAGGATAGCAAGGATAGAAAGAATATAGACATAAACAAAAAGCTTTATGAGTTTGTTGACTTTCTTGCTTCTAATTTCTCCCAATATAATATTTCTCTTGTGCCGATGCATTATTTTCATATTGGAAATGATGATCGTGAATTTTTAAACAAGATACGTTTTGATTTAGATAAGAAAAATATTTCGGTTCATAACAAACCACTTTCTATGACAGAGACTCTACAGGTTTACAGTCAAGCAAAAATTAATATTGGTATGCGTTTCCATTCTGTAGTTCTCCAAACTATGGTGAGTGGGAAAAACTTTGTCTTGGACTATACAGAACCCAATAAAGGCAAAATAGCTGGTTTTTTAAATGATATCGATCCAGCAGGATTTTATTCAGATAAATATATCTGTTTGCAATCTGACGAAATTTCAACTTCTAAGCTTTCAGCGATCACGTTTGAAAAAACTTTTTCTCCTGAAAAAGAACTTGTTGATTCTAAATTGGAAACTTATACAAACTGTTTGAAAATGTTGCTATGAAATCTCTTTTGATAAACACCCATGATATCTCCGGCGGCGCAGCGATAGCAGCCCATCGCATCCATAAAGGCCTGCAAGGAATCGGCATGGATTCAAAAATGCTGGTTCAGAGCAAATTGAGTGATGATAAAACCGTCATTGGTTCTGACAATAAAATTAAAAAAGGGTTTGCGAAGCTGCGCCCAACTCTTGATTCTGCTGTTAAAAAGTTTTTTTCAGGAAGCTCTAAAACAATCTTTTCCTCTGCCTGGCTTCCTTTTTCAGGTATTCCTTCCCGGATTAAGTCCATTGCACCGGATATAATCCATCTGCACTGGATTTGTGGCGGTATGCTGCGGATTGAAGAGCTTAAACGAGTTAATAAACCGATAGTCTGGACGCTTCATGATATGTGGGCATTTACCGGCGGATGCCATTACTGTGATGATTGTGATCGGTTTCAGCAAGACTGTGGCAATTGTCCACAATTGAATAAAAACGGTAAAAATGATCTTAGTCGATCTGTATTAAAGCGAAAAAAAAAGGCTTGGGCCGGGCTTGATGTTACCATTGTAACACCGAGTACCTGGCTTGCTAAATGCGCAAAAAAAAGCAGCTTGTTCAAAGGGCAGCGTATTGAGGTAATTCATAATGGTTTAGACCTTAATCTATATAAGCCGGTTGATAAAACATTTGCTTGCAAGATATGGAATTTGTCAATTAATAAAAAACTGATTCTCTTTGGAGCGATGAGCGCAACCAGCGATCACAGAAAAGGATTTGACCTGCTTTACGAGAGTCTAAAACAATTGGCAGACAAATGGTCAGACAATACAGAGTTGGTTGTTTTTGGCGCCAGCGAACCGGAAAACCCGCCTGATTTTGGC
>JAFDAE010000592.1 GCA_019314005.1 Deltaproteobacteria bacterium
CTCTTGGAACTGATTCGATACATCCATCTGAATCCACTGAGAGCAAAAATGGTCGAAGATCTGAAGGCCCTCGATAAATATCCGTGGACAGGTCATAGCGTTTTATTGGGAAATAACAAGAACCCTCTTGTTCCGGAAATTCCTTCAGCCATTGGAGAAGACAAGTTCCTTGCTGAAAAGACAGTTGAAGATATACTAAAACATTTTGGCGAAACCTTTAAGATAGCCCGCAGAAGATACCGTCAATTCGTAAAAAAAGGAATTGATCAAGGCGTTCGCCCAGAATTGCAAGGGGGCGGATTAGTCCGAAGTGCGGGTGGAGATAAAAGAGGTCTTTTAGGCAGGAAAAAAGGAGAACGTGAAAAGGGAGACCAGCGTAATTTTGGGCAGTGGTGATTTTGTTGCTAATGTTATGAAAGATGCTAACGAAGTCCTGGATCAAACAGCGAAATTCGATATTTCATTGGATGAACTAATTTCCAGGGTCTGCGCCAAATTTGAGATTAGAGTCAAGGATTTGGTTTCCAAGAGCCGGAAGCGCTACCTCAGTCAAGCGAGGGGAGTGGTATGTTATTTGGCGGTGGATGAATTGGGTTATAGTGGGGATGACGTGGCACGCAGCTTAAGAATAATGTAACAACGTCCCCCATTATGTCCCAAGGTTTTCCCCCTGGTGATGACTCAGGAATTTCCTTGTCAAATATTTCAAAAAACTGTACAAGTTCAACTGTATGTTTTTTGATAGGTGAACTGTTACAAAAAACTTAGGAGATACGACAATGAATGAACCCATCCTGTCCCGTGAGTTGGCTTTTGTAGCTGCCCAACGCGGGCTTGACGAGACAACAGTGCTTGCCCAAGCCGTTCGTGAGGGGATACGTGCGCTCTACCGTGACACTATAATTGAGGCCTATCTGTCTGGTAGCATTTCACGCGAGCACGCGCTGAAGGAGCTTGGTACAGGAGCGTTGGAAGATGTTGAATATCAGCGTGATGCACTGAAGGGCGATGTTGTCTGGGGTTTCGGAAATGCTTGAAGCTATCAGTGACACCGGTCCCATCTTGCATTTACACGAGATCGGTAAATTGTTCACACTGAATGTTTTTGAGCGACTGTATATACCCAGGTTAGTTGCCGAGGAGCTGGGTCGTTACGGCCTGGATGCTGAAGATATTGATTTGAGTTCACCTATATCGATAGTACCAATCAACAGGGAACAGCGTGATAGAGTGCTTGGAAAAATCGGTCGACTACCCATCCATCCAGCCGATACTGAAGTTCTTATTCTGGCGCATGAGGGCGGCTTCTCAAAACCGATATTGACGGATGACATGGCCTTGAGGCGAGAGCTCGAATTTCGTGGCGCACTGGTGATTGGTTCAGTAGGGTTGCTTGTTCGCGCATATAACAAGGCGCGATCGATGCGCTGTTTGATGAGAGTACACTGCATTTGAGTTCAGCTTTTCGAGGGTATGTCCGCAAATTAATTAATGATTTAGGCAAAGTATGCTGATGTATCAGCGACGCACAGTTGTTTGGAACCTACTACCACGTCTCAGAAATGCTGCATCTTGAAATGGCCAGGCTGAAAACAGAGAGAATTATCATTTCTATCAATCCTGTCAGCCTTGTTAAATCCCTTTGATGTTTAACCGAGCCCAAAAATAAACCACATCTGACAGAAAAAAGAGGTTTTAAAATAGCATAAATATCAATTGGATAGCGAGTTATTTACTTATTTATGGACGTCCCGCAGGCTAAAGCGTGCTCGAACAGCAGCCATTTCTGCAGGGTATCGGGTCATAGGTTTGGCTGGCATTTTGTTGTTAGCGAAACAGCGAAATCTGATTGAGGACATAAAACCGTTATTCGACGAACTGGTGGATAAGAACTTCAGACTCTCTGACAAAATCATGCAAACGATATTGGAGAAGGCGGGAGAATAAATTTGCCGCAAGCGTAAAGATATCCATGTTTCATGACTGATTATGTAATTTTTCGAGTACCCGAGGGAAGAACCTGAGTAAGTCAAGGTAGTCAACTACGTCCCCCGAATGGTCAACAGACTGAAGGAGTGATCTGCCCGCAGGGCATGTTAGTTTTTCAGATCGTCCGTTCCGATCTGGAAAAAAAGAAAGCTCTTAGCGAAAAAAACTTAGCGTCTTCGCGCCTTGGCGGTTCAACAGTTCTTATCCCCTATCGTCTTTGCAGTTCAATAAACCAACAAAACTATCAGCATCCCC
>JAFDAE010000040.1 GCA_019314005.1 Deltaproteobacteria bacterium
ATACCGGCAGGATTGTTGCCACGGGGACACTATCTCATACTAAACGGGAAAATAATGATAGCGGCGCAGAGGCTGAGTTGTTAGTGGGGCATGGTGAGTTAGTATGGATGCCAAAGGCAAATCTTACCTTCATGGCCAAATATAGGTATCAGGGAACCGATGTTGATAATCCGGATTCGACAACCATTGTTGACCGGTTGAATCCAGCCACTACGTATCTATAGACGAATATCAGACCTTCTATTGATTCAAACGTAAACAGAATAACAGGCGCTATAAGGTACAAGCCGTTCAGGAATCTCACCCTCAGGACTGAATATACAAAGGAGAGGAGAGAAAGAGAAAGAAACCATGCCGAGGCATGGCACCTTCCGGATGTAACCACCCGTGATATTTTTACTCTTTCACTTTATTCGAGAGTTCTAAAAAAGGCGAAATTATCCGCGAAATATGTCTATCAAAAGACGAATCAAGGAAACGATAATTCAGTAATACATTACGAGCCGCAGCATTCCAATCAAGGTATTCTGTCGTTATCATGGACGCCGTTCCCCTGGATGACAGCCCTTTTAAATTATAACATCACCAAGGACAAAACGGATGGTTTACAGATCCGGGACTACTATGGCGCCGTAGTGGGCTCGGCCAATGACAGGGAGAGATTAAAGGAAAGATTGTTTGGAAGCGTTACGTTTCAGCTAACAGAAAAATTGTCTTTAAGCCCAAGTTATACCTATTTGTATGATGAGATAGAGCAGGATCTGGTATATGATGCATGGATATCAGGGAACTTAGTTGACGACGGAGTGAAAGACAAGAGTAAAGTACAGAACTATGCTGTTAATGTAATGTATGTCCCTGCCAACAACTTAAGCATAAATGCGATGCTAAATTATACAAAAAGCAGCGGAGAGTTTCATCCGGGAATTTCGGAGGCCCTTAATCCCGGCTCTGTTGCCTTGTTTTCAGAAGTTAGAAAAGAGGAGATAACCTGTGAACTTGAAGGAACGTATAACTTCAGGAACGGATGGAATGTAGGTCTGATATACAGGTATACTGATTATGATGACGAATCCTTCGACAATCCTGAAACCGGAGATTGTTCTTCAACCATGATGATGATTTCAAAAAAATGGTAAGGAGTAAAGGGTGAAAAAGACATTTATTTTCACAGTCATGTTTGTTTTTATGTCTCTTATGCCACTGTATGCGGCCGAGAAGATGATCGGTGCGATTATGACCGGAGACATCACTCACTATAATACACTTCACCGGGCATTTGTGGATGAACTAAAGAAGCAGGGATTTGGCGCCGGCAAGGTTCAGATTGTTGTTCAGAAACCTTCTCCCACAAGTATGGCCTGGACTAATGCCGCAAGAAAACTTGTTGCCGTTGACGCAAATATCATTGTCACTTATGGCGCACCCCCAACGCTTAGTGTGATGAAAGAGACCTCAAAAATTCCTATTGTATTTGTGGGAGTTCCCGACCCCGCTGCTCTTGGCATCTCAGCGAAGAATATAACGGGTATAAGCTCGAAGGTTCCGATTGCGGGATTAATAAAAAACCTTAAAAGTTTTTCTAATTTTTCAAAATTAGGCATCATTTATAACAGCTCTGAGAAAGACACGGTAAAACAGGCTGAAGAAGTGGAAAAGCTGGGGGCAAAGTTCGGGTTTAAATCAGTACGGTATGACCTCAAAAAGATATCTGGCGCGGTTAAGCTTACTGATGTCAATGCTCTATTCATAACAACAAGCTCCGTAGCCATGAAGTCTATTGACACAATTATAAAGCAAGCCCGTGCGGCAAAGATTCCAACAGCAGCAGTTATTGGTGGCGCTGAAGCAAGCGGCATCCTGCTTACCTTTTGTCCGGATCCACGGGTACAGGGCAAAGAGGCCGCCAAAATCGTAAGCGCTATAATTAAAGGTAAAAAACCATCAGCCATCCCTGCTAAGGATTCCGGTAAGATAGAGATGGTTATTAATCTCAAGGAGGCCAAAGCCCTTGGTTTTAACATTCCACTCGATTTACTCATGTCAGCGACAAGGGTAATAAAATGAAAGCAAAAAAAGAGGTAAATAATATGACAAAGCCATCACGATTAACTATTATCTGGTCTATTGGAATACTCATATTGTTTTTCACTTGTGGGTGCGGAACAGGAAGTGACAATGAAGATATTGCTTCCGCGAGAAACGTGGGTTTTACGAATTGCTATGGCTGCCACGCGGATGGCAGTAATGTTACCGGCTGCGAAGACGTGTTTGGCGACTCAGATCCGGAAGACGGAGAAGGCTGGCTCAGCGGTCACCATGGGAACTATGAGCAGGGGCACGCAGGGTATGTGAGCCCATTCGTGAATACCGGGTTTCCTTATTACGAAAACGAAGGTATAGCCTCGCATCCTGGTGGTGAAGATCCCACCTGTGCAGAATGCCACGACCCGTTGGAAGAAGGAAGGCTGGTCGAAGCTTATTATGATACAACAGGCATAACTTATCTTGGGGCGGTAGACCGGCCTTTAGTAGGCTGCGAGAGTTGTCATGGCGGCGGTGGGCAACACAACGGCATCGGCGCATTACCCTATCCAAAACCGGATCCTACCAGATGCGGGCAATGCCACAATGACGACCTCGATCACTTCGCGTACCATCCGGAGGCTGATAACATATTAACAGACTACCAATCCGCGCCACATACGGCATCCATAAATTCACATGTCTATGTCCGGGGTGACGACACAAAGATAAGGGCAAAGTGCGCGCGGTGTCACACTGACGAAGGGGCGCGGGCATATATTACAGTCTTCAACGGCGCTGCAACGCACGATGAGATAGGTGACGCGATGGAGGGGCAGACGGATCTGGCCGCAAGCGCCACCTCTGCCGTCCAGTGCAGGACATGCCACGATCCGCACCAGCCGCTGAAACTTTTAGGGGAAGAGACTACAGGACTTCCCGCTGGGTGGTCGGGTGAGTTTAAGACCTGTACCTCCTGCCATCAGCTTTTGAACGCGGACGGGAAGCTTCTCGCTGACCAGGGCGCCGCCGGTAATCTTGTCTCTGGTGAGGATGCTACGTCCTATGCGTACCATGACCCAGCCGTTAACAGCTACGGGAATGTTGGTGAGATTATTACTGATACGCACTATGATGACCCCACCACGACAGACATCGAAGGGTACGTCATTGATCCAACGAGCACTCACTATGGCAGGTCAGGAACTAGCAATATCAACAGCGGCACCTGCCGTGACTGCCATAACCCCCACGACGCGGATACCACCGTTCACAATCAATGGGCTCAATCCGCCCATGGCGGACATATAGCCACGGTGAAGGCGGCGGCGAACGATCCTAACGATCCCGGCAAGCATACTGCTGCCGTCACCGAAACCGAAGGCCCGGCATGGGTGCATTATGACTTCAAGGTCATGACTACACCTCCATTTCCAGATAAAAAACCCTGCCAGTATTGTCATACATCCACCGGGTTCAGGAACTATGCCAATGATCCGGCAACCTATGACCCTGCTACCGACAATGACCCTGCTGCCGACACTGGCTTTGTGGCTACCGGCGACCAGAAAGAGATGCTTTACTGCTGGGCCTGCCACACAGCCAACACGGCCAACGCGGCCAATACGTCCAATCCATACGTTTTGCGAGACCCAGGCGTTTTCAGTTCTATAGAAGCTAACTACACCGTTCCGGCCGGCCGTACAGTCTCTGACCTGGAAGGCTCCAACATCTGTCTGGTCTGTCATTCCGGGAGAACAACCGGAGAGTATGTAAAAGGCTTGGTCTGGGCTGCCTCAATCACCGGGCAAAACTTCAGCGGCTTCAACTCCCATTATCTTGCTGCCGGAGGCATTATCTTCAGGATGGTCGGCTACGAATATCCCGGAAGGGATTACGCGAATTCCTACTTCCAACATGGCGACTGCGGCACAGATGACGCGCCGGGCACCGGCTCAAACGGCCCTTGTGTAAGCTGCCACATGGAGACCGACGAAGGCCATTTGTTCGAAGCGGTTGAGAAAGATACAGGAGGTGTGATTACCGGGATAACCTCGGAAGTATGCGTCACATGTCACGTGGCGGGCTCGGGTATTGCTGTCACGACAGCGGATTTAAACACGCTTAGCGACGGCTATGAGGCTGCCGTGCAAGCGCTGGAAGATCAACTTGCTGCCAATGGTATATATTACGGTCCCTATCCATATTTTTACAGTGATGCCGGTCTTACACTAGCCTACATAGCGTGGCCGGATGATGGTGTAGCAGGGAATGGGTCAAATACCCTTGCCGCGGCATTCAATTTCGTGCTCCTCAAGCATGAACCAGGCGCTTACGTGCACAACCAGCTCTATACAAAGAGGCTCATATACGATTCCATCGATTGGCTTGATGGCGGAGGCTTAGATTCCTCTGTGGGAACAACCCTTGGCGCAGGTACCGCGTATGAGTATCTGAAGGATGTCCGCTCGTAATTGAGTTGCTGTTGATGACTCCGTAAAAAGTCATATTCACCCTAACCCTCTCCCTTGATGGGAGAGGGTTTTTTTTGCACTTTTTACGAAATCATCACTATTCCTTTAGAGCCATATTCCCAATCCTCTCCTTAAGTCGCGTATACCGTTTCCGCACTTTATCATTCTTGACCGCAATGCCTAATGCCTTTTTCGTGCCGATCAGGATAACGAGTTTTTTGGCCCTGGTCACCGCGGTATACAGTAAATTTCTCTGCAGAAGCACGTAATGTTGCGTCATAACCGGGATGACAACAGCAGGATATTCACTCCCCTGCGATTTGTGTACTGAAATAGCATACGCGAGAACCAGCTCGTCAAGTGCTGAGAAATCATATGATATGGCGCGACCGTCAAAGTTTACCATTGCTTCCTGCTCTTCCAAGTCTATGGCGACGATCTTTCCGATATCTCCATTAAAGACCTCTTTGTCGTAGTTGTTTCGAATTTGCATTACCTTGTCATTCTCTCTAAACGTCCTTTCCCCTCTGGTGACCTCTATCGGGCTGTTGTTGAGTTCCCTTTGAAGTTCAGTGTTGAGGTTCGTAGCTCCTATTATCCCTTTATACATCGGTGTAAGGACCTGGATGTCCGATATGGGGTCTAATCCGAAACGATATGGTATTCGTGTTTTAACAAGTTCGAGGATACGGGCTGCGACGTTTGCCGGGTCATCTTCTTTGATAAAGTAGAAATCGGTAAGAATTTGTTTTGACACCTGTGGTATTGTGGGCATCTCACCTTTATTGATTCGGTGGGCGTTGATCACGATATGGCTCTCTTTTGCCTGTCTGAATATCTCATTCAGCTCAACGACCTTAAATGCGCCCGAAGCGATAAGATCCTTCAAGACATTCCCCGGACCGACAGACGGGAGTTGGTTTGTATCTCCGACAAGAATAAGGGTGGCGAGAAGAGGTATTGCCTTCAGCAGATGATACATGAGAACTGTGTCGAACATGGAAGCTTCATCAACGATGATAACGTCTGTTTCCAGAGGGTCGTTCTCATTCTTCTTGAAGGATCCGTACTGAGGTTGGAATTCCAGTAGTCGATGTATTGTCTTTGCCTTACGATCCGTGGTTTCAGCAAGGCGTTTGGCCGCTCTTCCGGTCGGGGCGGCAAGCATCACCTTTTTGCCGGTTCTCTCATATATATTGATGATCGATTTGACTATGGTTGTCTTGCCTGTCCCCGGCCCACCGGTTACGATCATCACTTTTTCTTTTATAGCCGCTTTTACTGCTTGTTTTTGTTTTTCTGCAAGTGTTATATGCAATTGTTGATGCACCCACCCTATGGCGTTATCCATGTCTATGAGCCCGAGCTGCTTCGGGACCCTGGTAAGGGCTATCATACGACGGGCTATCCCGGTCTCGCACACATGGAAGGTCGTGAGATAGACGGCCTTGTTGTTTTCGCGAAAACCTTCCGGGTCAGCGTTAAAATCTTCGATTACTATCTTCTGTTCGGATGCGAGGGCGGCAAGCGCCTTGATTACCATATCCCTTTCAATATTGAGTATGTCTCTGCATTTGCCGACCAGCGGATCATAGGGATAATATACATGCCCTTCGTTGGAGAGTTCGTTTAAGGTATATAGAACCCCGGCCTCGGCACGCAGAGGTGAGTCTTTTGGGACCCCCATTTTTTCTGCTATACGGTCAGCCATGAGGAATCCGATACCAAATATGTCTGAGGCGAGACGATATGGGTTGTTCGTAACGATAGTAATGGATTCCTTGCCATATTGCTTATAGATTTTTGTAGCATAGATAGCGCTCACTCCGTAATCCTGGAGGAAGATCATTACCTGGCTGATCTCTTTCTGATCAGCCCATGCCCTGCGGATCATCTCTATTCGGGCCGGCCCGATGCCGGGCACCTCACTGAGGCTCTCAATATCGGTTTCAATGATGTCTAATGCCTTGACTCCGAACTTCCCCACTATACGTTTGGCCATCACAGGGCCAATACCCTTGATGAGCCCGGAACCAAGGTACTTCTCAATGCCTCGTGCGGTAGCCGGTGTGACGGTCTCATATTTGATTACCTTGAATTGCTCCCCGAATTTCGGATGGTTTGTCCATTCACCAAGGAGCTTTACCACCTCGCCGGGATTCAACGCGGGGAAGGTGCCAAGTACGGTCACCGGGTCGCGCCTTCCAGGTAATCGGAGCTTGGCAATAGTATAGTTGTTTTCTTCGTTAACGTAGGTAAGGCGTTCAATCTGACCTTGAATGTGCACAGGTGCCATTAGGTTCTCGTGCCCATCCAGAAATGGTAGATTTTGTCCCAAGACAAGGCCGCACAAAGGTTTCTACCACAGGCGTAGCCACGCTACGTCGAGGATAAAAACCTGCGGAGAACGCAGTATTGGGGCAAAAGATGCCGTTTCTGGATGGGCACTGTCTTAGTGTGAGAGAAATGTGAGTTTAGAACTGAATATTATATGCTTTTTGGTAGTTATTCAACAGGTAATATCCAAGGTCGCGGAGCTTCTTGACCGGTTGTATAAAATATGTAACTATAGAAAAAAATTTGGTAACCGTTCACGGGTTCAGTAGTTCAGAGGTTCAGGGGTCACCGAAATCCGGATCGTCTTACGAACAAGGTTGATGAAAGCAAGATAACCCTGAACGGTGAACTCTGAACCTGTGAACGGTTACTTATTTTTAATGAGGAGTATATTCTATGTCCAACTTTTCGCAAAAAAGCACCAAGATAACAAATTATTATCAATTGTCAGACGAAATTGATGTGCTCGATAAGCTGATAAAATATTCCCGTTGGAAAAAGCCTGTCGTTATAATACCCACACTTGCTTCAGAGTTTACTCTCCCTGAACGCCGGCCTGTTTTTGAGAATATCCTGCGAGAATTAAAAGGCGCAGAATATCTCGCTAATATTATTCTGGGGCTTGATGGAGCCGCGGAAAAGGACGTGCAAGATCTCCGGAAGATTATCGCTGATATCGGGTTGAACAATGTACTGATCCAATGGAACGACGGTCCTCATTTTTCATGCTTGTATGAAGCATTGGAAGGGTCCGGCATAGATTTAAGCCAACGAGGGAAAGGGAGAAACCTTTTCATGTCCTTCGGGGTTGCTATTGCTTTGGGCGCTACCTCCGTCGGCCTTTTGGATGCCGACATAAAAACTTTTCGGAGAAACCAGTTGGATCAACTCTTCTTCCCGGTGCAGGTCTTTGATTATGAATTTTCCAAGGCGTATTATGTGCGCAGTGATGGACAGAGATTCTTTGGACGCGTTAAGAGACTTTTGGTCGATCCACTTCTTATAGCCTTAAAACGTAAGTTTACCGATACCGGTGAAGATAAGATGCTGCGCCTCGTCGATTTTTTACTCCTTTTCCATTACCAACTTTCAGGAGAAGTGGTAATTGATATAGAGCTCTTGAAGCGGATGAGATATACACTCGACTGGGGTGTTGAAGTCCTTTCTCTCATCGAGGTTTACCGTAAAGCAACCCAGATAGCACAGGTGCAATTTACGAGAGAATATTTCGACCACAAACACCAGAAGGTTTCAGCGTCCGACGCTGAAAAGGGGCTTCATAAAATGTCGATCGATATTGTAACTACATTATTAAAAGCCCTGATCGTTGACGAAGGTTTGGAAGTCTCCACCCATTTTTTTCGGGACCTGGCTATAACTTATCAATCAGTGGCTGAGGATCTAATCAAGAAATATGCTGAGAATGCCAAATTCAACGGATTGATCTATGATAGGGACGAGGAAGAACGATTTGTTGACGATGTGATTACTGATGCCATATACGATGTGGGGGAGTTATTGGATGCCCCTCAAAATATTTCAGATATGTTTTTAAGATACACTGCTATGAACCCTGAATTCGAAAGGTTCAATAAATTAGGCCTGCAAAATGTTGTCCTGGAGGTGGAAAACAGGACAAAACATGAATATCGGATTAGACGGGATCTCCCTTCATGGACAAGAATAGAGGAAAAAATACCGGGAATTATAGATCAAATCATCGACGTTGTTGAAGAGGTGAAGAAGGGCGAAGCTGTCAACCAGTGATATGAAAATAGCGCTAATACAAAAAAATTTTTCTTCTCATAAGGGAGGAGCGGAACAATATGCGGTAAACCTCGCGGGGGCGCTCATGCGTCAGGGACATGAGGTCACTGTTTTCGCGAATCAATGGGACCGTTCCTCAGCCGAAGGGCTAAAATTCGAATACGTGCCGATGATAAAGTCCCCATCCTTTTTGCAAACTTTCTCATTTGTACGGAACACCCAGAAGGCTCTTTCCAAAGGCCGTTATGATATTGTACACAGCCTGGCCCGAGTTTTCCCTCAGGACGTGTACAGAATGAGTGACGGGATATATCGCTATTGGCTCGCAGTCAAAGAGCGGAATCGGTTCAAGAGGTTAATGAATTTTTTCAGCCTTAGGCATTTGGCTATTCTTTTGGTAGAAAAACAGATTTTTGCCAAGGGCAACTTTCGCAGAATTATCGCGAATTCGCAATTGTGCAAAGGCCATGCAATTCAATACTACGATGTTGATCCAGCACACATTACGGTGATACAGAATGGCGTGGATTTCGATCGGTTTAATCCCCGCGTTCGCTTCGCTTATCGGGAGAAATTGCGCACGTCTTACAACATTGCCGAAGACGATATAGTAATTCTTTTTGTGGCCATGAATTTTCGCAGAAAGGGCCTGATTCCTCTCTTGAAAGCTCTGAGTTTCTTATCGAACACTGATAGGGTGAAACTTTTAGTTGTTGGAAAAGGTAAAACAGGATATTTTAAGCGCCTTGCTTCAAAGATGGGCATTGGGGAAAAAGTTATATTTGCGGGGCCGACGTCAAAGATGGAACAATACTATGGGGGAGCCGATTTTTTCGTCCTGCCGACCTATTATGACCCTTTTGCCAATGTATGTGTCGAGGCGCTTGCCTGCGGGTTGCCTGTTGTCACTACAAGAACAAATGGCGCGTCAGAGATGATTGAACCCGGGGAAAACGGCTTTGTTGTCAATAAACCGGATGACATTAAGCAACTTTTAGAGGCGATCATAAAACTCACTAACCCCAAACTCCGCAATAGCATGGCAGAAAACGCTTTCGAAAGTGTAAAACACTTAACAATAGAAGAGCATGTAAGCAAAGTCTGCCGGGTATATGAGGAGATCTTAAAGGAAAAACGTGCCAGGCAGGATTGAAATTACACCCCTAAACAACATCGTGGTCAACAAGGCGTATAAAGAAGTATTGGTTGAAAATCGACTCGATACTTTCAAGTCCTTCATGCAATATGCCAATGTAGAAATCGCCAAACAGGTTATTAAGGAACGTAGTACGGCAAGGTTGATCTTGGATGATGGCCGTACTCAGTCTATTTTTTTTCTTAAGCGGCATATCTCGCCTTCTGTAAGGGAATATCTTAAGCTTCTTACCAGATTTTCCTGGCCTAAGTCCGCTTTCAATGAGTGGCGGGCCATTCTCCGCTTCCATCAGGTAGGACTCCCGACCATGGTTCCTGTGGCGGCAGGAGAACAAAAAAACAGTCTGGGGCTTGTCATACAATCCTTCCTTTTGACCAAGGAAATAAAGGATGCACACCGCCTTGATCATTATCTTGCGCAGTGGCTTAAGAAACCTCTGTCAAAAGAACAGATTCAGCGAAAAAGACTTCTGGTACAGCAATTAGCACAGATGACTCAAAAAATGCATACCATGGGGCTTAACCACAGAGATTATTATCTGTGCCACATATTCATTCGAACTACTGAAGAAAACGGGGAATTTGAGCTTTTTATTATTGACCTGCATCGCGTTGACATTCGTAAGAAGGTAGGAAGACGCTGGCTAATCAAGGACCTGGCCGCACTTAATTTTTCTTCATTGGAGCTCCCCATCCATACCACGGACCGTATGCGTTTTTTCAAACTCTATCTTCAAAAAGAGCGTTTGAATGAGGACGACCGTGTTCTTCTTGGTCAAATTCTAAAGAAAACCAAAAGAATAGCTCGTCATACGGAAAAGATGGTAACTGCTCAGGTTCACAGTTCCGGGGTTCACGGTTCAAGGTTAGAGAACGATGAGAATTGAACGTTTTGAAGATATTGAAGCCTGGCAGCTGGCACGTGAATTGGCTCGAAAAGTGTACCGCCTGACAAAAAAGCCGGGATTTGCGAAGGACTACGGGCTGAAGAGACAGATACAGGATGCTGCCGGGTCATCGATGCATAATATTGCCGAAGGTTTCGATTCCGAGACGAATACAGAGTTCGTTCGGTTCTTGCGATACGCTAAGCGGTCTTGCACAGAAGTCCAGAGCGAACTCTACCTCGCCGTGGATGAAGAGTACATATCGCCCGGTGAATTCAAGGATGTCTACGAACAAGCCAGGCGAACACGTGCTGCAGTTCGTGGATTTATCAACTATCTCAAGAAATATGAAGAGCGCAAAGTAGCCAACCCTGAACCGTGAACCTTGAACCCAACAACCTGAGTAGTTACAAAAGATGTATAAAAAAGGTTAATCACACAGACGAAAAAGGGACTTTCTGACAGGAATGATGCCGCACGCCAACAATATCCACTGGGAAATATTGGAAACTCAGGATCACCTCTTCCGTACACATAGCCTCGAGAACCCTGAATCTCTGATTAAAGAATGCCAGGTAATTAAAGAAGGTCACGAAAGAGCTGTCTATTTTTACAAGGCAGCGGGCGTTTATATAAAATGCATGCGTCGCGGGAAGGCAAAAAAAGAATGGCGAAACTGGACAAGGCTCTTTGAGGTAGGTCTGCCCACGATTATCCCGATTGCCATGGGTGTTGCCAGGAATTGTGCTTACCTTGTCTCCGTGGCGCCTTGGTGCAGTAGTCCGCAATATGCACAAAGCCGGTTTTTATCATCGGGACCTTCACGGCGGGAATTTCATATTCCGCTCTGACGGGAGGGACTTTGATTTAAAGATGGCCGATTTTCAAAGAGGTTGCTTCAAGAGGATCTCTCTCAGCCGAAGGTTAAGAGATTTGGCCGACCTGGCATTGTCACATTTTTTTCATGTGGGGATTAAGGAACAATTGGCCTTTTTGACAGGATATTTAGGGAGTCCTCAGGACGCGAAGACCTTTATCCGGCAGAGGGGGGAACGGCTGGAAAACCTCATTCTCAAGCGTGCAAGTCTTGTGGCCGACCGCAAGGTGCGCAAATCACGCACGGTTAATAAATACTTTGACCGTTTAACTCTTCAAGGCGGCCGGTACAAAGGTGTTTATCTCAAAAAAAACCGGGATCTGATTCCTGAATCTTTTCTGTCTTCGCCTTTGGATTTTCTTTACAGAAAGGAAGTCGGGGTACTCAAGGACTCCCGGTCGGTGCGGGTGGTCAGGTATCAGGATGTTTGTATCAAATATTATAAACGGCGCGAGGCCAAGGACTTGTTCAAGAGTTTGTTGGGATTGAGCAAGGGTAAAAAGAGTTTTCACTGGGCCCTGGCTATGCTATACCGCTTTATAGCAACCCCGGAGCCATTGTGCTACCTGGAGGGCCGGGGAGGTGATTCCTTTTACCTGAGTCGGTTTGTTGATGATGCCCGCAATCTGGTGATTTATCTGCGGGAAGTACCAGAGGAAAAGCGGAAGGCGTGTCTACAATCTCTGGCCATCTTCCTAAACAGAATGTTTTACCGCGGAGTCTATCACATGGATCTCAAAGGGTCCAACATTCTGGCCAGAGACAATGGTCCGGAATTTGAGTTTTACCTGATTGACACCGATGAGATAGCCATTTCCTGGAAGGGTTTTCCTGCACTGCTGAAAAAGAGCCTCTTGAGAATCTTGCGCACGCTGGTTTCCTATTTTGGCCGTCAGGAGTTGGTGGAGTTTGCCGGCGCCTGTTTGCCCGTCTTGCCAACCCGGTCGCTGTCCGGGAGCCCGGAAGATCTGGTAGAACAGGTATTGAAGATGCAGGCGGCGCAACAACATTGAGTTACCCCTCATTTAGGGGTGCGAAGCTTGAGCAATTATTATAGATTTGCAAAGGCGGCATTATGGGTAACAAAAACCAATTGTGGTATGTCCAAAATTATATTGAGGAATTTGAAGGCCCGTATTTAGAAATAGGTTCTAAAAATTACGGCAGTACTCAAAATATACGCTCATTATTTTCATCTAAAGAGACATATATAGGAATTGACATGAGCGAAGGGGACGGGGTAAATTTAATATTGGATCTTACAGATAATTTCACTGAAGTTGATGAACAGCTTCATGGCGAAAGATTTGGAACAATATTTTGCTTTAGT
>JAFDAE010000593.1:0-821 GCA_019314005.1 Deltaproteobacteria bacterium
CATCGCTTAACCCTGATTGGCCGGTCATTGGCGGGGGATAAAACGTTCCCCGGAGAGGTTCGGTTCATCCAGGGTGACACTATGCTAGAGGGTGCCTGGCAAGACGCTGTTTCAAAAAATGACGTAATCATCAACCTGGCCGGAGCGTCTATCTTTACGAGATGGAACGATAAAACCAAAAAATTAATTTATAACAGCCGGATTCTTACCACACGAAATATTGTTAAAGCCATTGAACGCGATAATGTGACCTTGTTTAACGCCTCTGCAGTGGGATACTACGGCCCCCGCGATGATGAAGAAGTAACAGAAGAAAACGGCAATGGAGGCGATTTCCTGAGTACAGTCTGCCGTGATTGGGAAAAGGAAGCGCTGAAGGCTGAAGAAAAAGGAGTGCGCGTAATCATACCTCGATTCGGAATCGTACTCGGCAAAGGGGGCGGTGCGCTTGCACAGATGGTCCCAATGTTTAAAAAGTATTTGGGCGGACCCTTGGGGAGCGGCAAGCAGTGGTCTCCCTGGATACACATGGAGGATCTGATAGAGGCATTTCTCTTTTTGCTGAAAAAGCCCGAGGTAGAAGGTCCTGTAAACTTCTGCGCCCCCAATCCGGCTAGAAATGCGGAACTGACAAAAGTCCTCGGGGAGATACTCAACAGACCATCGTTTATGCCCGCCCCGGCCTTTATGGTCCGTCTGGCGCTGGGCGAGTTTGCGGATATATTGCTAACAGGACAACGGGTTATTCCCAAGAAATTGCAAGAAGCTGGTTTTCAGTTCAAATTCCCGCAAATCAGAAAGGCCTTGCAGGATCTTGTTTG
>JAFDAE010000593.1:830-2431 GCA_019314005.1 Deltaproteobacteria bacterium
CAAAAGTTGCGATTTTGATAGGATGATGGCGAATGCTTATCCTTCATTGACACTCGCAACCCAGGCATCGAGTTTCTCCATGATCGCATCGTAGGTTTTACTTGAAATCTCCGGAAGAGAACCCCCTAACGCCTTTGAAGCCATTTGAAATCCCTTGTCGATGGCTGCTTTCATTTCTTCCAGCTTCGTCGGATCATTCCCCGCCAAGGATATCGCAAACTGTACAATGCGATCCGAGGTCTGTTCTACGCCCCAGTAACCATCTTCAGAAATCAGAGACTGGGCTTCCGCAGGTGTAAGATCACGCAAATCTATGGAGGTATCTCCCGAAGCGATCCGAGTGGTTATACCCTGCTCTTCTAAAAGCTTAACGATCAACTCACGTAACGAGCTATAACCATATTCTGGCAACTCAGACTTTTGAGGGATTTTATAGGTTGCCAGTTCGATCTGGTTCCGGTTCAGAGAAACCTTGTCCTCTGACATCCGCATCTCCTGTGAGCGTTCCATCTTTTGCGGAGCCGATCCCTGGCGCTTTTGATTGTCCAGCATCTTAACTTGTGGATTCGCGTTGTTTATGCTCTCTACCATAATTCTCTCCTTGTGAGAGCTTTGCATAACGCGACATTTTTTCGTCAGGCAAGGAAGGCGAAAACTTTAACCGGAGGAATACATTGGGTATTTCGAGGATTAAATTTTGAAGCCTGACGCCGCATCACGGAAAAATGGCAGTTATGCAAAGCTCTCCTTGTGTGTCGAATACCGGAGAATGTCTTCCCCGAAGATATCTAAACATTATATCGGCAAGTTAACCGCAGATCTTTAAACAAAAAAAGCCCGAATTTTTAAGGTTTCCAACGCATATCGCAACCTTTTCCCAGAAAAATCTGTTGGTTCCAGAAAAAGCTTGGGGGTCAGGTCTTCTTCCTATTGTCTTCCAAGAATCAAAATCCAGCATAATATACGACAAGTCCTGCCTGAGGGGCTCATCTTGAGCCAGACCTTGTCCATAAAGAACTTCCAGAGCTTACTCCATGCGGTGTTCTTGTTTTGCAGTGCGAGGTACCAGGCCACGCTCTTAAGCCAGGAATTAAGCTCTCCGCCCTCTGTTTGCGATAGTTCGTTTTCTACGACCTCCTCTTGTCGCAGGTAGGATGTATCTCCTTTATCGCTGAGATGTACTTTAATGTGTCTCGACTTTTCAGCATTCAAGCAGACCGATAAAACCTTACCCTCTACAAACTCTTCAACAATACCGTCATAGGCTACCACCTCGTCCGTGCGGTCATATCTCACCGTAAGCCCAAATCGGCTACCCTTTTCTATACGGTGATCCTCTTTCATGAAGAGGACATGCCATTGAGGGTTCAGCCTGAACCACGTTCCAAGACTATAAAAAAAGGGGGATATTTTGTTTTGTGGAAGGGGTACTTCTATGTCAGCAGATATGTTAATGATATGTTTTCGCTTCGCCTACGAGGGTCAATTCAGCCTCCTAGTGTCCATTCAGAAATGGTAGATTTTGTCCCAAGACAAGGCCGCACAAAGGTTTCTACCGGAGGCGTAGCAGCGCTACGTCGAGGACAGACACCTGCGGAGAA
>JAFDAE010000288.1 GCA_019314005.1 Deltaproteobacteria bacterium
TCCACAAATGACGCATAATATATTCGATATTGAATTCCCTTTCCCCAAGCTATCCAGAGAAGAGAAAGACAGTTAGCCACAGATCCAATTAAACAGACAATTAGGATCTGGGGGAGAAAGGACCGAAGGCCAAAAAGAGGGAGAAAGACAAGAGCCATAAATATAAAAAAGGCAATTACCGCAAAGCGGGCCTTGACAGGTCCCGCATTGACCGGGTCATTTTGCCTAATTCTCTCTGCAAGCCTTCTGAGACTCACTTTGCATTCCCTCTTGGGCCAGTGCGAGGATTTTTAATCGTGAATGACTGTCAATTCTGCAGTTAGAGTCGATTGCTTTTTCCCCCGGCCAGCCAAACTCGAGATGTGGACAAAGCATGCACCAATGCCCCCACATTTGGACTAACTGCACTTTCTATGCCAGATCTCATGAGATTATTTTCCCTCCAATCATATAAACATAAACAGTTGTCGCACAATAAGTTAAACATTTTAATGATTTTTTGTTGATTCTAAGACTAGATTTGCCTCCGTACCCATTTGAACGCAATGTCGATATTAGGTTTCCGAACTGTGGGGGCTTTTTTTGAGGAACGCTGTACCTTGACTTGTCAAAAGGGTAGAATCATTTGGCAGGCATGCGAAAACCAGTGCAGAATCGAAAACGGAATCTGCACTCTCTGACAGCGATATTTGAACGATCGGATGGGTGAAAGTTCACTTTGGGAAAGTGGGGAAAGTCAAGGTTTCAACAATTATTCTTAGATTCTAAATGCCTAAATCTTTTTCTAAACCTCCTGCTGAAGTTTCCCCATGTCTTTTGGAATGAGCGGCGGAGTGCGGCGCTTCGTCAGGTTTTGTTATTATGTTCCAAAGTTATGACTACATTTCCTATTTTTTGTCCTTTTTCAACATACTTATACGCCTCGACAATCTGTTCCAGAGGATATTTTCTATCTATCACTGCCTTGAATTTTCCCTTCTCAATGAGCTCTTTGACTAAAAGCATGCTTCCTCTAATATCTGTGGGAAATGGAGATACGGTTTTCTTGTTTCCAATCATTGGTTTTATGATCGGGGTTATAAGTGGCAAGAAAATATTCTGAGCCATATAACCTAAGTCTGATGAAATATAAACTCCTCCTGGTTGCAGTAATTGTTTGCATTTAAAAAATGAACTTTTGCCAACAGTATCAAAGACAAAATCATATTTTTGATTATCTTTCGTAAAATCCTCTTTTGTATAATCAATTACTCTTTCAGCGCCTAATGATTTTACTAATTCTATATTGTTCGTACTACACACCGCAGTAACGTTAACATTATAATATTTTAGAAGCTGAACTGCCGCTGAACCAATAGCTCCTGTTGCACCATTAACAAGAACATTTTGCCCACTTTTAAGGTCCATTTTTTTGATAAAATTATACGCATAATGCGCACCCTCAGTACCAGCTGCAGCTTGCTCATATGTTATATTTTCTGGTATTGCTATTGCTTTATCTTCCGATATTGTCATGTACTCAGCATGAGACTGTAAACCACTGTCATCAAATCCAAAGACCTTATCGCCAACTTTAAAAGACGATACGTTTTTCCCAATTCCTTCAATTTTTCCGGCAAATTCGGTTCCAGGAATTTGTTTTTTTGGTTTGAATATACCTGTGATCAATCTTGCAAAAAATGGTATTGCTCTAATTGTTGCGCAATCAGTTCGGTTTACTGTTGTCGCATGAACTTTTATCAGGACTTCATTGTCCCTGGGAGTAGGTCTTTCTACTTCTTTGAGCTGAAGAACATCCGGTGATCCGTATTTTGTATAAACAATCGCTTTCATAAGTATTTCTCCAAGGTTGGGTGTTAATGGATAAAACTATATCAGAAAGCAGCGAGATTTTGCCACTGAGAGTTGAGAATTGGAGGAGTGAAGAATTCTTTTGAGAAGGCGATTATTCTTTACTTCTAGAGGCTGACAATTGGGCTTTTGGAAGGCGAAAACCAGTGAAGAATGGAAAACGTATTCTTCACCCTTGAATTCGCTGGGAAAGTGAAGAATGCTGATGGAACATTCACTTTCGGGGGACGGGGAAAGTCAAGGTTTGAACAAGTATTCTGGGCGGCTTTTCCGCCGATCATTTGTCCAAGCCTATTCTTGGTGTAAGATCATGCTTTCTGAAGATTAGGAAGTGAGGATCCAGAGCAGATCACTCGATCTCCTCGCCTAGCATCTCCTCGATCACATCCTCAAGGGTAATCAGTCCGAGTGTCTTACCATCTTCGTCGGCCACCAAGAAGAGTTGCTGGCGAGTGCGAATCATCGCCTGCAGAATCTTGTGCCCGGACATGGAAGGCAGTACTACCTGGGCCGGTTGTGCAAGGTCGGCAAGCATCAAATCGTCACGGCCGTCCCGGATGGCGGCTACCACTTCGCGGCGTAGGATCATTCCCGCCGGCTTGTCCGGATTTCCACCCCGGAACAGGGGCAAGCGGCTGTGGTCCCAACTCTTCGAATCTTCTTTGAGCTCTTTCAGGCGGTCCTCTGCCGTGAGACGCAAAACCAACTCAAGAGGGATCATCATATCTTTGGTCTGAACGTCGTTGAGGCGCAATATGTTCTTAAGCCATTTCAGTTCTTCCGGCAGGATGCCCCCCGAGCGTACCCCCAGGGAAGCCACCGAGAGGATGTCCTCCTCGGTGGGGAATGGATCCTTGACTTTGGGTTTGAAAAGGTCGGTGATAAATTCGCTCATGATTACCACCGGGTAGAGGATCCAGATCAGCACTTGTATGTGCAAGGAAAAGATCGGTGCGAGCCGGGTGGCGTAGGATACACCTAGGGTCTTGGGGATGATCTCGGAGAAGACCAGGATGGCGAAGACAAAGGCGCCCGAGAAGATGCTGAGCGCCTTGCTCCCGTAATAAACCTGGACCAAACTCCCGGCCGTGGTGGCGCCGACGGTGTGAGCGATAGTGTTGAGGGTGAGGATGGCCGAGACCGACCGGTCCATTTCCTGTCGCAGCGCCGCCAATCGTTTTCCGCGGGCGCTACCGCCTTGGCGGAGTTTCTCTACCCGACCCGGCGGCACCGAATAAAGTGCCGCCTCCCAGATCGAGCAGAGGAAGGAGAATCCAATGGTTAGGAAGACCACGACCACAATCCAAGCCATGTTCAAGCTCCTAGCTTTGGTGAAGACCAATTCAATACAACTGCCTGAGTATTCTTTTACATTCCTTTGGGTGACACAAAAGTCTTGGGGCCTTGATGAAAACGAGTATACCAGATAACAGGCAGGTTTTGACGATATGAGGTGCCAGCAAGGAGTGAAGGTTTGTCCTGGAAAGGATTGTATCCTTCACCTTCGAGGGAGCGGATTAGGGCAATTTGAATGGCAAAAACCGTGAAGAATGGAAAACGTACACTTCACCCTCTCAGAGCGATATTTGAACGATCGG
>JAFDAE010000289.1 GCA_019314005.1 Deltaproteobacteria bacterium
CCTATTTTAATTATCAACAGGGTCGTCACCGGGAAGTGGTCGAGCTACTCGAAGCACACGTGCCTGAAATCACTAGATTCCCTAAAGACACCCTCATGCTTCCCGTGCTTACTGTGTTGCAGTCCGGTTTTTCATATGCCCATACAGGACAGATTGCTCAAGCAATAGGCGTTCTGGATGCATTGCGTCAACACACAAATTGTGTGGGGGACAAGACCATGGAGGCCCATGCAGAGGGAATGATCGGTTGCGTTATGCTCGACATCGGAAAAACAGAAGAGTCACGTCATTATTTTGAACGCGCCATGGAGCTGTCGTCTATATCGGGTAATAGTTGGCAGGAAATGTCCAGCAGTATAGGCCTGGCAACTTATCACTACCTTATGGGCAATTCTCATAAAGCTTCTGAACTACTCGCGAAGGGCATCAGTATATGTGATAAACATCAATTTAAAGTGACTCCTCAACAACCCTTCATCATGATGCTCTGCTGGGGAATCAAGAAGGGGATTCTTCCTGCTATCCCCGGACTTTCTCTGGAAAATGAGATTGCCAAAGTCCTGTCGACGAGAAACGTCTTTTTTAGAGGAATCGCCCATCGATATCAGGCATTGCTGGAAAGAAAAAAAGGCTCCAGACACGAAAAGATTTTTGAAGCCCTTAACCTGTCCATTGAAGAATTGAATAAATCCGGAAGCATTATTGAAACGGCAAAAACACAATTCGAAATCGCACGCCAGCATTTACTAGCTGGTGAAGATGAAGCTGCCGCCAGAATAGTCAGGTCAGCAGCCATGCTCCTATCTCGGTTTGATGATACTCTTATACCGAATGACCTCAAACCCCTTTACAAACCTAAAAAGACGGAGGGAGCAGAGTTCTTAACCGAAATACTGAAATTGGGACAGGACATCGTCAATATTCGGGAAAGCAGAGATCTTGGATTACAAATTATTGGCTCCGTGAATCGTCTGACGGGTGCCGAGAGGGGGGCTTTATTCATAAAGGATAATGATGGCTTGAGACTGAAGGCTTCTAAGAACATTACGTCAGAACAGGTTGAAAATAAAAATTTCGCAGCGTCAATGAAGATCATAGAAGAGGTGGCTCGTACCGGTATCAGCTTAATCAAAGGAATGGAAAGAAAAGGGGAACCAAAAGCACTCGGTCAAGCAGAAGCCGTTCGTTCCATCATATGTGTTCCAATGATGCTTCGAAACGATATAAAAGGAGTTCTTTATCATGATAATCGCCTGCTTGGCAGCGTTTTCAAGAAATCGGAGCTGAATCTTCTTGCTTATTTTGCGGCCTTAGCCACTATAGCTTTGGATAATATCACTGCCTACGAGGACATTCAGAGGGAAAATTTACAGCTTTCTGAAGAAAATAAATATCTTGAGGAGCAATGCCTTGGTAGGATTTCTACCGCTAATATTATAGGAAGGAGTGAACCCATCCAACGTATCCTAAAGCAAATAGATCAAGTTGCAAAAACAGATGCTAACGTACTTATTCTTGGCGATACGGGCGTTGGAAAAGAACTGGTTGCTAGTGATATACACAACACCAGCCTTCGGAAAGATAAACCCTTTGTATGCTTACAGTGTAGTGCACTTCCGGAAAAATTGTTGCCTAGCGAACTATTTGGTTATGAGAAGGGTGCATTTACAGGAGCGGTCAAACGCAAGCTGGGAAGATTTGAACTGGCAAACGGAGGAACGATATTCCTGGATGAAATGGGAGAATTATCGCCTGACATGCAGGTTCAACTTTTAAGAGTTTTGGAAACAAAACAGTTTGAACGAATTGGTGGAACAGCCACAATTAAATCTGATTTTCGGCTTGTAGCGGCTACAAATCGAGATCTCAAGAAAGAGGTGGCAGCGGGGAGATTTCGCGAAGATTTGTATTACAGATTAAATGTATTTCCGATCCAAGTACCTTCTTTAAAACAAAGAAGAGAAGATATTCCCTTATTGATCGAGTATTTTTCGCAATCAATTGCGAAGAGGCTGAATAAAAAATATGATCGGATCCACCGGGATGATATCAGAAGGCTTTGTGATTATGGTTGGCCTGGCAATGTGCGGGAATTGCAAAACCTGGTAGAAAGAGCGGTAATCATCCATACGGGATCGATTCTTAAACTATCATCATTCCCATTGCCCGGTTCGCTTGATAAAATAACTTTTGATAAAACAACTAAAGAAGAAACAGCAGATGCCAGCGATCTTTCTCTCCGTGATAACGAACGGCTTTTAATCCTTCAAACCCTAGAAAAAACTAATTGGAGAGTAAGCGGGCCACAAGGAGCCGCAAGGTTATTGCAAATAAAACCCACCACTCTCAATTTCCGTATGCAGAAGCTGGGTATAAAACGGCACTAATGCGCCGACAATTGAATTTTTTTGCATTTGCTGCGTTATACTGATTTTCAATAGTCGCAAAAATTAACCACTCCCTGGGCCAAAGCCTATGGTTTCAGGCCTGTTGGCATGATCTGACGTTACGAGCGAGATTGGTTCCTTACGTATCGTTTAACAATCTCTTCATCAACTTTACCGACTGTCTCGGCAAAATACCCATCCACCCAGAAGCTATCACCCCATAGAAGTTCTTCCAGCTCCGAAAATTCCTTGCGAGTACCTCGGCTCGTACTACCTTTCCGAATCTGCACCACTTCCGCCAGGCTGTCACTCGGGCGATGTGGATCACGATGTGCACATGGTTTTTCTGGATGCTTATTTCGCTGATCCATTATATGTTAATCTTTCAAGCCACATATAGCAACCGCTTCAGGCGGACTGCTATATTGCCTCGTAGTACTCGTTTCCTATACTCCGGAATCCATACTTTATGATACTGTAAACGGTGTTTAGTATGTGCCCCTGTCTGATATCTGGCCATTGTCAGATCATGCTGGATTTACCTCCGCTTACCCAGATCTTTTCTGGCTGCGCTCCGGGCGGTTATTCATCCCCCGGCTTAAACGCTTGGCTTTTCGTTAACAGTTGCAGTGGTGGTCCCCTTCGCAAATCGTTGTACACATTGAACCGCTCTTTGGAAATTTTCAAAACGTGGTGCCACAGAATGTGCTGATTGTTGTTGACATATGGGAGTATACTTCATATATTCGAGGTGTCCATGAAAGGAGACTCCCATGTTTGCAAGAATCAAAAAGTCCGGTAAGCATCAATATCTCCAGATAGTAGAGAATCGCAGGGAAAACAAAAAAACCGTGCAGCGTGTTATCTCTACCGTGGGCCGCATGGACAGACTGCAGGCCAAGGGTGACATAGAAAACCTTGTTCGATCCCTGTCGCGTTTTTCAGAAAAAACGCTACTTGTCTTGTCCGGCAAAAGTGAAGTAAACGCATCCGCGAAAAAGATCGGTCCTCCTCTGATATTTGAGAGGCTGTGGAAAGAACTGGGTATCAGGAGAGTCATC
>JAFDAE010000290.1 GCA_019314005.1 Deltaproteobacteria bacterium
GCGCTGGGCTTCACTTCGTGCCCGTGATGCGACGTCAGGTTTTACGTTACGCATACCTTTCAAGGCGTAGATATTAAATGGGATGTTTTTCCCTCTTACAATCACGGCTCCCAGGGGCTCTGCCACCACGATGTCCTTCACCCTCTCATAGAAGGACTCTGTAATCACCGGACAGTTAATCTCCCTGCTTTTGTGTTGTATCCTATAAGTACGGTTGACGTTGTCGCCGATTACAGTATATTCCAACTTTTTTCCTTTAGCGCCTATATTGCCTACGATAACTTCGCCGGTGTTTATTCCGATTCCGATCGACAGGGGCTCGGTCTCTTCTGACACCCATTTTCTTCGCAGACCCTCCATCCTTTTTATCATCTTCAGAGTGCACCTTACTGCAAGCTCCGCTTGATCCTTCTGTTCAACAGGGGCGCCCCAGAAAGCCAGTATCCCGTCGCCCATGAACTTGTCCAGCGTGCCATCGTACTCTCTTACCACGTCGACCATCACGGCCAGATAATCGTTAAGTATCTTAACCACATCTTGTGGTTTGCGTTTTTCGCTGTATGTCGTGTAGTTCTTTATATCGGCAAACATTATGGTAACTACCCTGCTGACTCCGCCTATTTTTGCCTGCTCGGGGTCCTTTACCAGCTCGTCCACCACCTTTTTCGATACATAGCTTGAGAACATGGAGCGTATCTCTTTCGTCTTCCTGTCAAGGTAGAAGTACCTCAGATAAGCAGTAACAGAATATGACAACAATACACTTAAGAGAGGATACACCATGCTTACCCATCTCCCCGCAAGGAACATCAGGCATGAAAAAAAGATATAAGCTGCCGCAAGAACCAGCACCAGAGGGAAAGACGCAAAAGCCCTGAGCCTTACTGTTATTAATGAAATAACAATGCCCATTACGACTATGGAGAGGAGGTCGATGAGCACCTCGATGCCACCCCGCTGCATGAAATCCCCTCTCAGGATATTGTCGGCGATATTAACGTTGACTTCGACCCCCGTGCTGGTGCTGGAAAAAGGTGTTATCCTCATGTCGTAAATGTCAAGGGCGGTGGCCCCCACGAAAAGCACTTTGTCCTTTAACTGTTCGTGAGAGATCCTTCCCTTTATCACGTCCGAGAACGAAAAGCTTTTATATGTGCCCGGTGGGCCCCTATAATTAATCAGCATCCCTATGTCTCTGTCAGCAGGAATTGCCTTTGAGCCGAGCACGATTCCATAGTCTGTTATCTTAATCTCGTCTATCCCCATAGCTTCCATAGCTTCCATGGCCGCAGTGAACGCCAGGGAGGGGTAAAGCTTGCCTTCGTAGGGGACGATCAGCCTGGTCCACCTTATCACCCCGTCTTCGTCAGGGAAGGCATTGATATGTGAGGTGTTTTTTGCCGAGCCGGCCAGCACTGGAATGTTATCAATGATTGACGCCACTGAACCGTCCTCAGAGAACTCAAAGGCCGACGCAAGGGTCGTTATCCCGGAGTCTTTTATTGATGCGGCCAACTTACCGTCAACCTCTGGCGACTCCTCTTCAGGAAAAAGCACATCAAAGAGTACGGCTTTTGCCCCTGCCTTTGATGCAAAATCGATAAGCTCTCGGTAAAATTCCCTGGACCAGGGAAATCTGCCCAGTTCCGCAACGCTCTTCGCATCTATGGCAATTATAATGAAGTCACTATTATGCTCTATAGGTCCCCGTATGGCCTTGAACCTCAGATCATAAGTCCTGGCCTCAAAGCCCTCAAGAAAACCTACCTGCATATAGTAGAGGACCACCATAAAAGTCGCCGTCAGCAGGCCGAGCAAAACCGTGATATGTCGAAGCGTCTTTGGAGACATAATCATAACACCAAAATGTCTTTTTGCCTTACATAGAACTATTGTACCTTGATTATTAATCGGTAACGTAAAGAAATTTTTTAACTATAGCATAATTTTTCTTTTCCTTGGCCTTGCGAAAAACTGTTCAGTCCTGAATTGGGAACCTAAAGTTTCCCTCTTACCGTCACGATGTAAGTATTAAGCCAATACTCGAGGCCGTTGCACAACTGTCATGTGCCGCGGCCATTTCTAACCTTTTTCAAAAATTTACCGGCAATGGTTGACCATGTATTCGAGATACAACAGACATTGTGGAATTATCCTTGTCTTCTTACTCTTTTACCTTTTCTCATTTCACGCTCTGGCCCAGGAGCAGATTCTGCAATCCGATTCATTATCTGAAGTCAATGAAACAACAGACCAAGCCGGCCCCAAGCAGATAAATAAGAAAGCCGTGGAGAAGCTTCGCAAGATGACGCCGGAAGAGGTCGCAGCTCTGGACAAAAAGCTGGCCGAGGCGCTCACGCTCTATTACGACAACAAGTACGGTCAGGCCCTGCCCATATTCAAGGAGATCGCCGGGCAGGTGGAAACAATGGAGGTCATGTGGTGGCTCGGTACAACCGCTATGGCAACGGGAAACATCTGCCTTGCCATTGAGGAGTTTACGAAGATGCTTGCCATCAATCCCGAGCTGAACCGTGTAAGATTGGATCTCGCTCTGGCCTTTTTCAAGCTCGGTTTTTACGATAATGCACGGGAGGAACTTAAAAGGATTGAGGCGGCCATGCCGCCCGCGGCGGTTCAGAAAAATATTGACAAGCTTCTCGCCGCTATCGCTGAGAAGACAAAAAAGGTGTACTGGAACATCCGTTTTTCGCAGGGGATTACGTATGACACAAACGTCAGCGCCGGACCGAAGGAACGCGAGCTTGAAGTGTGGGGAGGAACGCTAACCCTTGACAGCGACTCTCGGAAGGTTAGTGATAAGGCGCTGGTAACCAGTCTGCAGGGGAACGCTCTCTATGATTTCGGGCAACGCCAGGGCTTCATGTGGAATACTGTGGCGGTATTTTACAACAGCGCGTATCAGACATACTCCAAGTATGACTTTATGCTGGTTGACGTCAAAACCGGTCCCTGGTGGATCGGGCGGCGCGATATCCTCAAGTGTCCGGTTGGTTACAAGGAACAGTACTACGGAAGCGATCGTCTTTCGAATATCATCCATGTTGATCCCAGCTACGAGCATTATTTCTGCCGGTATTTCAGCATGAAAGCGTTATATTCCTACAACAAGGAATCCTTTTACGATGATGAAAACCGTTCCCTTGAGAACGAAACGCATCTGTATGAGATAAGCCCCAGCATTTATCTGGCTAACCGCCGGCATATCATTTCCGGCTCAGTGGGGTATGAAAACCGCGATGCCGAGGCGAACAGATTTAGTTACAATGCCCGGCGCTATATGCTATCCTATTATACTCGGTTCCCTACCACAAATACGGAGTTTTTTCTCCGGTATCAATGGACGAAGAAGGATTACAAGGATAAACCCATCCTCTATACCCAGGATCGAGAAGATAGGCGCCACGCTGTAAC
>JAFDAE010000594.1 GCA_019314005.1 Deltaproteobacteria bacterium
TGAGGCTTTTGTCTTGATCTCATCCCAACAGACAAGAGTTTTGTTGCTAATGTACCCATTGTGCTGACCACCTGACTCAGATAACTCATCAGGCTGTACAAGTGACGCGTTATGCTCTCCAACAACTTTGGATAGCAGATAGTAGATCAGTCCTTTGCCTGTGCCTTGTAGTGTACTGATCGTCAGAGGACACCAAGGGACGCGAACATGTGGAAACTTAACAGTGAACGCCTGCCAGTCCATTATAAGGTTATGGCTTCTCGGATCTGGATACATATATTTAAGGTGCTTATCAAACAGATCTATAAGATCAGTGTCTATCTCAGTCACATCCTCCAGACCTGGACCATAATAAGTATTGAAATAATTGGCTCCGTTCCTATCAAATACCGGCAGTCCTTCCTGCGGGTAGTACCCAACATCTCTGACTGTCTGCCTTTGAGGTGATCTCATCCACGCATTTACTATGGGCTTACCGTCGTTCGTATCAGGCTGCATGGAGTTCTTGAAGTCTTGAAGTGTCATCACTGCCGATGTTGGATGCCTTCTGGTATCAGCTACCTTTGATCCACTCTCTATAAATATAAAGTAGTCGATAGCATCTTGGAGCGTAGCGCCTGTCCTCAGCGCTGATGGTGCTATCGAGGGCTTGATTGTCATGGCCGGGTCGTTAGCACCTCCTGGCTCATATGCGTCCCATGCCTGATCTATTTTGGCAAGAGCGTCTTCTATTGGGAAGTGGTCACCTTCAGGCTGAATGACTCTGGAGTGTAACTCTTTCATCATTATCTCAGCCTGCTCTCTGGTCATATTCCGCTCGCGCCATGAGCAAGCGTAGCCAAACAGCGCAGCATCTCTACCACCAGCAGGTACAGACTCAGGCAGGTTGGAGTAACTCTGCTTGTGTTCTCCAAAGTCTGCGTTCGGATCATCGGAGGCCGCTGACTTGACACACCCACCCCTGTTGATCCACTCATATGCAGCGTTGCCGATGGTTGAGCCAGGAGCCACGATGAACCCACCACCTGTCCTGATATCAATCCCAGGGCGTAGACCTGCCATGTTGGAGATACTCTTGTCTGAACTTTTAAAGATTATATGGAATCCACCAGTCGTGGTTTTGCTGAGTCTGGTCTTGCATGGATGCATGGTCTGTAGCGCAACCATGCCATCCGCAAAAGGGTCTTTCCGATCTACATCGATCACCACATGGTCTACAGTGTGAATCCCGATATTTGAGTCAACGCTCACATACCAGTCCTTGCCCTTGTTATTATCTACGTAATACCCACCAGACCACCACTCTTTTATTTTCTCAGGGTCAGTCGTTTCTTCTGCCACGCAGTGATAGCAGGGGTCTTCCTGTTGGGGAACAGTGGGAAGACTTTAAACCCTTGAGATGCCAGAGCGAGGGCGTGGTCTAATTTATTCATATCCTTCCTTTATTTTGAGTCTGCATTTAATACATAGTATAGACGGTTTGCCCTTCTGAGTCCAGATCATTCTTATTTTGTGTGATCTTCCACACTTAGAGCATGTGGCTTGGAAGATCTCAGGGGTCTGGGTGCAGGTCATCCTAACTCACCATCTCTGCGACCCAAGATGCCACAAAAATAACAACTATAATATCAAAAACTATCCAACAAACGCTTGACTTATTCTTCCAGAATTGTATAATGGACTTGATCATTGTAAGATGATCTCCTTTCTTTTGCCCTGGTGGATGTCTGGACCTTGACCGGTCCCACTGAAACCAGGGTTTTTATTTTTGTAGTGGGATATCTCCACTCTTTCTATATGTAAAGTTTACAACCGCCCAGCGCCTGATGATATAGGGCAGGGCGTTTCGTCTCTTGGCCTTACCGCCTATCCTGTGGAACGGGCAGTCCTTATCATGTGTGCCTTTCAGCCAATAGTTTGGCTTGGCGTACCCACAACACATGCATGGTGGTTTAAGTATGTTTTTCAACTGTTCTCCTCTGCAACCCTTTTCTTCAGTTCCGCAACGCCAGCCTCTGACTTCAC
>JAFDAE010000291.1 GCA_019314005.1 Deltaproteobacteria bacterium
GTAGATAGAATGCTTTGCGCCAATATTGACAACGATCTGTTCAGGTGCATAGTCCAGAGCGTTTTCTTTTTTAAACTTCGCAGATATGGCCTTTCGCAATTCAATTATGCCCGGCGTCGCGGTGTAACCTGTCTTACCTGCATTTATCGCATTAATAGCTGCGTCTTTTATGTATTGAGGAGTATCAAAATCGGGCTCGCCTGCGCCGAAACTGATAACATCAAGTCCCTGTGCCTTTAATTCTTTTGCTCTGGATGTAACTGCCATTGTAGCAGAAGCCGGTACTGCTTGAGCTCTTTTGCTGACTTTCATCTTATCTCAACCTTTCTGTTTATTTAACTCAAATAATTTTTTTTGGGTTTTTAATATCTCACATGGGTCAATAACCCGGGGCATTAGAAACAAAACGTACCAAATCGTCAAGCAAATTGATGTTTTTGCACAAATTTAAGTCTGAAGATTTGTCTTTTGTGTTAAATTTCCTTGAAATCATTGCCACAAGGCTGTATATTGCCCTGATAATTCACGATTAATTCAAAAGTTTGTATTTTTTGTGAGATGCGCCCGTAGCTCAATTGGATAGAGCATCGGTCTACGGAACCGAAGGTTAGAGGTTCGAATCCTCTCGGGCGTATTGGTTTTTTTCGGGCGACATTCAAAGACAGGCTGCATCATATACGGCCACTAAAATATTCTGTATGTAATATCCCTACCAATATAATTATTTAAAAAAAATTAAAAACCAGAGCAGATTAATATAAATTAATGTCGCCTGGTATAAGATCGATATAATGCACGAGAGAATCTTTAACCTTCATCTCTCGCCAGAGATTATGCTCAAGTCTGGTGTCTTCTACTGTTCGGCCATCGTATTTCATTGTGATAGTAGATACGGCAAAGATATCAGGTTTACCATCAGGCCAATTTGCTGTTTTTAGTTCTACTTTGTTAAGCCTGCTAAGTTTGTCAGCGGGGATGTCGAATGTCACCTGATCGCAACCATTAAGTGGATATGGGATTTTGTCGCCTTTAATTTTGGTGGGGCTGATATCAGCTAATTTTTCATCATTGAACCAGACCTCGGCTTTTATATCGACACAAAGCAATTCGATTTGCAGTTTTGCATCGGATTCAGGAACGAAGTTGCCTTTGTTGTCTGTTAAAGTGAGATAGTTTGCGCCTCGTTTGTATTCTTTTTTACCATCGGAGAGAGTAACTTCTATAGGCCTGAAACCTGCGATTGGGTTTTTATCTTTGAAAGTTGTTTCAAACCTGTTGCAAATTGGGCCGCGAACGAATGGGACTTCTTTTTCTTTATTACCAAAGCGAACTTTCAGCTTTTTAATTTTGTTTTCGGGGTCGTAAAATGCGCCTTCGATTTTCTGGGCTGGTGTGTAGCCTTTGACAACTCGTGGGGAATCTATTGTTATCGGGAAGTCACGACCCATTTCACGATAAAAGGTATCAACGGAATTATCCAGAACCCGAACGATACGATACCCTACCGCACGATCGTAAATATCTGAGTCTGTCATGTAATATAAACATCCGCTGCTGAGATCAGGTGTGTCCCAGAATTGGCCTATAAGGTCTCTATGGTCGTGGCCATGAAATATGAGCGTAACTTTATACTTCTGTGTAATTTCTCTAAGCTTATCAGAAGCTATTGTGTAATGCAGGAAAAGAAAAATTCTGCGTCCTTCGGGTAGGGCTTGCAGGTCTTTTTCAAGCCAATCAAGAGCTATCTCAGGAATGCCCCATTGGAATTTGCCATCTATTTCACGATAAAAATCAACGCCTACAAAGTGAACATCTGCGTAATCAAAAGACCACCGCAAAGGCCCGACGTAATGTGTGTACAAACCATAACCATAACGCGGATCGCCTTTTTTCCAGCTTTTATCCTGGCTATTAATTCCTGCCATATCGTGATTGCCAGGAATTGCATAGGCGGGCATCTTCAGCGTGCCATAATATTTCTCAAAAAACTTAAACGAATCCTCGGCCTCTTCAAGACCCGCACTATCGGAAGTCTTAGTGACATCACCAGAGGCAACGCAAAGTTTTACCTCATCGCCCATCTGCTCAACTTCTTTTAGAAATGTGAAAAACTGATTTTCGCTATGTCCGGGAACATGGCAATCGGTAGTATGAATAAAAGTAAAAGGTGTAGACTGTTTATCACTTCGAAAACAGAAATCAACAGTTTTGCCAGGCATTATATCAGTAAGACGAACAAACCATGGCGTTACAGCTTTTTTACCATTGGGTATGCAAACAGATACCACTGGGCAACCACCAAGTTTCAAACAGGGGTCCTTAGCAACTTCAATTTTATAATTGCCATCCGCATCGGTGGTAACAAAATTAACACCATCTGTAACACGCACACCCGCCAAACCACAGGCGGCATCTTCATCATAAACTCTTCCCTTGACTGTCATCGGGAAAACATAATCGTAGCCTTGAAGTGATGTCTCGGCAGCCAGCAGATAATTCCAGTTGCCAACGCTCAAACCTGCGGCACCAAACGCAGAAGCTGCCATAAAAGCTCTTCGCGTAATTTTCATATCATTATGGCCATCTGTTTTAGATTTGTGGCCTGAGAGATTATCACTCATTACATTTCTCCTGTTTTTTAGATGATTTCATTACGTCAGCACGGGGCAACACTTAGTTTGTAAAAAACGGGATTATAACAAGATTTACCCGGTATTTACCATATAACACTGCATAATCTACTCAGCTATCCCGACACATCGCCGCTGAGTCTCATTTTCAACAGAGTACCAAATCTCTTTCAAAAATGAGAGTTTTTCACTATTACCCCAAATTTATCTTTTTACATTTTTCAAAGCCTAAGACGTAGAAGCTTTTTCGATTTTAATTTCCAGATTCTCTCTATAAGGAATCTCAGGCCGACTATCGGGCTTGCAGTAAACCGTTCTCTTAAAGATCAAAGACCCAAGCTCTCCAACCACCACATCGGATTTACTGCTGATTTGAAGCTGTACCACCTTTTTAGAATGAGCCGGCATTTCCGTTTCTATAGAGTAAGGAAATGGCCTTAATATTTTATGCTGCTCAAAATAACCCTCAAGCCTCATTGCATAATCAGTATTATTTTCAATTATCATATCCGCAGTAATTTCCTTAAACACATCCCCTTCAATCTTAGCTGGCGAACAACTCACAGAAAAATTCTTGCCGATCACATCCTTAACAAGGTAACCATTCTCCGCAGAACAAACATCCTCATCCCAGATACCATCAACCTCAAGATTCGCAAATATAGGCCCATCATCTTTCATAGTGCACCACGTTATATGGTCAAAGTCACCAACGTGAGGCCCCTTCTTGGCGTGATTTCTGCCGCCTCCGGTAGTAGCAAGGGTAATATACTTCTGCCCTTTTCT
>JAFDAE010000292.1 GCA_019314005.1 Deltaproteobacteria bacterium
TAATGTACTTCCCTTTTATCTTACCTTCTAAAATAGCGGGCCACATATCGGTCACAGTGAGGCCTGGCTTTGCAGGGAGTTTCTTGCCCCAGGCCTGTTCTAATTTGCTAACGGTCGCCTGATCAGAAATCGACTGATATCCAGGGAGTACATTGGGTAGGGCGCCCATATCGCAGGCACCATGCACATTATTTTGACCTCGCAGGGGATTAACCCCTCCGCCTTCGATCCCTACGTTGCCGCACAACATAGCCAGATTGGCGATAGATTTAACATTGTCAGTGCCAAAAGCATGTTGGGTGATGCCCATTGCATACGCAATAGATCCTCTCCCCACCTTGGCATAAAGACGCGCGGCTTTTCTCAGGTCTTCAGCTGGAATGCCGGTGATCCGTTCTACGAATTCCGGGTCATATTTCACCACCGTCTCTTTTAGAGCTATAAAGTTCTCGGTTCGTTCCGCCACATATGTAATATCATATAAGTCTTCTTCTATAATGACATGCATCATGCCGTTTAACCAGATCACATCGGTACCCGGCTTCGGACGGAGCCAGATTTCGGCATATCTCACCATCTCAATCTCACGGGGATCAACCACAATCAATTTGGTACCGTGTTCTCGTATTGCCTTGACCATTTGAAGGCCTATGACGGGGTGATTTTCAGTCGGATTGCTCCCGGTCAGCAGGATCACATCGGCCTTTTTAAAATCTGCTATGGGGTTGGTCATAGCCCCACTGCCAAAGGATGCGGCCAGACCGGCCACAGTGGAGGAGTGTCAGAGCCGCGCACAGTGGTCCACGTTGTTGGTGCCTACCACTGTGCGCATAAATTTTTGCATAAGGTAATTTTCTTCGTTGGTACACTTTGCCGAACTCAAGCCAGCCAAGCTATCAGGACCGCCGTTTTCCCTGATCGCCAAAAACTTCTGGGCGACAAGCGAGATAGCCTCTTCCCAGGTCGCCTCCCAGAAGTATTCTCCCTTGCGAATAAGCGGGGTCTTTAACCGGTCGGGATGACGAACGAACTCGTTTCCAAACCTCCCCTTGACGCAGAGATTACCAAAATTGGGGCCGTCCTCGGGGTCAGCAGTCGCTTCAACAATCGATTCTCCCTTTACGTTTAAGGTGATTGAACAGCCACAGCCACAAAACGAACACACGGTTTTAACCTTTTTGGTTTCGCCGGCAGAGACCGGCAGCGTAACCGTTTTTTTCACCAAAGCCCCGGTTGGACAGTTATCGACACATGCCCCGCAGGAAACGCACTTGTCATTCATGCTAATGGAAATACGTTCAGGGAATCCGTTTTCGTCAAACTTAGCCCCTCCTAACTCGAATGCCTCGTATTCGCAGCTATTTTTGCAGCTCTGGCAAAATATACACTTGTTCGGATCAATAATGATAAAGGGGTGACGCTCGTCAATCTCGTACTGACGCCGCTTGAGCATCTTGGCTATGGGAAATTTTACTCCATATTCTATGGAGAATTCACGCAGCTTACATTTGGAAAGGGCTGCGCATCCACATTGCAAGCATCGTTTGGACTCACGAAGCGCTGTCTCTTCGGTAAATCCTAACTCGATTTCATCAAAATCCCGGTTACGTCGTTCCGGCGCCCGCACCGGCATCTTTTCACCCAATCGCATAGGGACATCTTCAAAATTGTGAAGATCAATATCTTCAAACTTTTTCCCCTTTGTGTAGTTGAGCTGCCGTTTCGGGTGTGGCAACGACGCTCCGGTAAGACATGTATGGATTGCTTTGGCTGCTTTTCTCCCTCCGGTGATGGCCTGGATAACCGTTCTTGGGCCCCTTACAACGTCTCCCCCCGCATAAATACTTTCTTCAGAAGTCTGAAATGTCTGGGGACTCGAAATAATGGTTCCTCCAGGGAGAACGCTCGGCTTTACACCTTCATCCGGACTCTCCATCCACGAAAGCTCCGGACTCTGTCCGATCGCCGCAATAACAGTATCTGCCTCACGGGTTGCTTCGGAACCCGGGTCAGGAATCGGCCGACGTCTCCCTTTTTCGTCAGGTTCGCTCAATTTCATGCGGACTGTTTCGAGTATAAGATTGCCATTCTCTCTGACAATCCTTGAGAGACCGGTCATGTAGATAAACTTAACGCCCTCTTCTTCCGCCTCTTTGACCTCCCGATGACTCGCCGGCATTTCCATCATCGAACGCTGGTAGATGACTACAACTTCATCCACGTCCTCCATTCTTACGCAGGTCCTCGCAGTATCTACAGCGATGTCACCCCCACCGATTACAGCCACTTTGCTCCCTACGGACGGCATGGTCCCGGTACCCGTACTCTTAAGAAACTCAAGGCCTGAGAGAACCCCCTTCAGATCTTCCCCCTCAATATCCAGTTTTTGATTCTGCCACGCACCGATACCGAGAAAAATAGCCTCAAAGCCGCTCTCCTTAAGGCTCTTAATAGTAAAGTCAACTCCCAACCTCTTTCCCATTCGGGTATCCACACCTGCTCTGAGTATGCTCTCTATTTCTTTGTCAACGATCTTCCTGGGAAGGCGGAATTCCGGTATACCATAGCGGAGCATTCCGCCCAACTTAGGCATTGCTTCGAATATAGTAACCGCATGTCCCATATGTGACAAATAATAGGCCGCAGAGAGGCCGGCAGGCCCCCCGCCGATCACCGCGATTTTATGTCCGGATAAGGCTGGAGGAGGCAAGACATCGGCCTCTTTGTGACCGATGGCATGGTCTGCCACAAATCGTTTGAGATGATTAATGGAGATGTATTCGTCGACCAGCATGCGTCGACATCGAGTTTCACAAAAATGCGGGCAGACTCTCCCTACTGACAGGGGAAGTGGATTCTTTTCTTTAATAAGTCTCAGGGCCTCTGTAAACTCACCGCGTGAAATCAGGCTGAGATAACCCTGAATATTGATGTGGGCTGGGCATGTTAGGGAACAGGGCGCAATGCAGTCGCCATAATGTCGCGACAGCATCCGCTGGAGGGTTTTCTTTCTTGACTCGACAACCTGCTTGCTTTGAGAGGCGATCACCATGCCGTCTTCCACAGCCGTGGAACAGGCGGGCGCTAACTCCTCTCTTCCTTCTACTTCAACCACGCATATCCCGCACGGATATACGACAGGTTTATTGGGAGTATGACAGAACGTTGGGATGAAAACCCCTGCTTTGAGCGCAGCATCTAATATCGTTGCGCCGGGATCAACCCATACCGTTTGCCCATCAATCTGTATCTCTAACTTAGACATTTTATGATTGAAGATTTTCGATTGAAGATTGACGATTTATGATTGACTATAACCTATTCCTTAAATAGTCAATCCCCGGCCCAGACATAGCCTATAGGTTTAGTGGGCTCATTGAAGCACGTAGTACCCAGTCAGACGTCAATCGAAAATCTTGTAATATTCCAATTCTGTCTGTCCCAAAGATGCCGGATCAGGTTTGTTTCCGTCCATGATGTCATGAACCAATTTCACATGGTCAGGCCGTTCTCCTTTGGCAATGCTCAACAGTTCCATGTCATACCCGTCGACAATCGCGGAATAGAGACCATGTTTCATAAGCATTATCATATAGGTACGATTCAGATAGGGGCGAAGATCTTCAGGAGCGCCATTGGAAATATTAGAAAGCCCTACAATCGATTTAGCTTCGGGCGCGATCTCCCCCAACATGCTCATAAATTCCAGACCGGACAAAACCTGATTGATATCAACGCTTACCGGAGTGGCTATCGGATCAATCCAGATATCCGACGAAGGAATTCCTGCCTCATTTGCCTGATAGATGAAATCAACTGCCATGGCGGCCCGCTCATTGGCATCCCGCGGCATCCCCTCTTTGCCCCACAGAAGCCCTATTACATTCACCTTATACTGGGTGACCATCGGGATACCCTTCTCCAACCGCTCAGGCTGAAGGGAAACAGAGTTCATCAACGGCTTTCCTTTTGCATTAGCCTTTAGGCCTGCTTCCATGGCAACCGGGTTTGTTGTGTCAAGTGAAAGGGGAAGATCGCTTACCTCTTGCACTGTCTTTACAAGCCAGTCCATCATCTCATCCCCGCCCTTGCGGGCAGGTCCGATATTCAGATCAAGATAGTCTGCGCCGTTCTTTGTCAGAGCAAT
>JAFDAE010000293.1 GCA_019314005.1 Deltaproteobacteria bacterium
TTAGTTTTTATGAAAAATATCAGCGATAATCCGCGTAAATCTGCGGCAAAATAATAGATGGTACCGGAGTCCAAATAAAAGAAACAAATAAACCAATGTTCCATGAGGTGATTGGCCAAATAGTGGAATAGTTTACCTCGTTAAATTGCGCAACAAGTTTCACGGAGTGAAACTATTTAACTGGGGTGGCAAGATCCTCACCTCGCTTAAGTAACAAAATAAACCAAAAGGAGTAATATGAAAGTCCCATTACTCGATTTAAACGCTCAATTAAAAACAATAGAAAAAGAAGTAAAAGCTGCCGTCAATGAAGTCATCGACTCCACCCGTTACATTATGGGGCCGAAGGTTGAAGAACTGGAGGCAAAGATCGCCGGATATGCAGGCGCAAAATACGCCACCGGTGTTTCTTCCGGAACGGATGCCCTGCTGATTTCCCTTATGGCCCTGGATATTGGCCCCGGCGACATCGTAATTACGACGCCTTTTTCATTTTTCGCCACGGCGGGTGTTATCGCAAGACTCGGCGCAACCCCCGCGTTTGTGGACATAGATCCCGATACATATAATCTCAGCACGGACGCCCTGCGGCATTGGTTCGGAGCAAACAGGGAAAAGATTGACAAGGTAAAGGCGATCATCCCCGTGCATCTGTATGGCCAGTGCGCCGACATGGACCCGATCCTTGAGATTGTAAAAGAATACAATATCCCGGTCGTTGAAGATGCGGCCCAGGCCATCGGCGCGAGATATCCTTCAAAATCCGGGGCAAAAAAAGCCGGCACTATGGGGACTATGGGCTGTTTTTCATTCTTCCCCAGCAAAAATCTCGGAGCCATGGGCGATGGCGGAATGGTTGTCACAAACGACGCGTCCATTAATGAAAAACTGAAAAAGCTCCGAAACCATGGTGCCAAACCCAAATATTACCATGCCCTGATCGGCGGCAATTTCCGGCTTGATCCGATCCAGGCCGCAATTCTTCTCGTAAAACTGCCCCATCTCGATAAGTGGCATGCCATGAGACAGGAAAATGCCGCCTGCTACGACGAAAACCTGAACGTCAAGGGCATCAAAAAACCCCTTGTCGCCTACAAAAGAGAATTCCATATCTACAACCAGTACGTTATTTCCGTGACCGAAAGAAGAGATGAACTAAGAAAGTTCCTTGCAGAAAACAACATCGGCACCGAGATATACTACCCTGTGTCCTTTCACGAGCAGGAATGCTTCAGATCCCTTGGCTATAAATCCGGCGATTTCCCAAACAGCGAATACGCCGCCAAACACACCATCGCGTTGCCGATTTATCCGGAACTTACAATTGAAATGCAAAACTACGTGATCGAAAAGATAGGAGAATTTTATGAATAAGAAAATCTGCGTCGTCGGCGCCGGCCGCTGGGGCAAGAATCACATAAAAACCTTGCATGAACTCGGCTTTCTGGCAGGTATTGTTGAAGCTGATTCAGATACGCGCAATATGTTCAAGGAAAAATATCCGGGCGTAAAGACATTCGCTACT
This sequence comes from Deltaproteobacteria bacterium, assembly GCA_019314005.1. Next base: position 1,526 of record JAFDAE010000293.1, read on the forward strand.
GTCAGGGACGCCATAAAAGAAGACTTTGATGGTTTCACCGTGGCAACCCCTGCCGAGACCCATTTTAAAATAGCGGAGTTTATCATAACCCGCAAAAAGCACGTTCTTGTCGAAAAGCCCCTCACACTCAAGGCATCAGAGGCAAGACGTCTTAAAGAACTTGCCGAAGAAAATAACGTAAACCTGATGGTCGGCCACCTCCTTCTTTTCCATCCAGCTATCCGAAAGATAAAGGAACTGATTGAAAAGGGGAAGATAGGCAAGCTTGAATATATCTACAGCAACCGGTTGAACCTGGGAACGGTAAGAACCGAAGAGAATATCCTCTGGAGTTTTGCGCCCCACGATATCTCGATCTTTCAATATTTCATCGGGAGCCTCCCCATAGAGGTGATATCCCGCGGCGGGGCATTTCTGCAGCCGCACATACATGATTCCTCGATGACGGTGCTCACCTATCCCGACAACATAGTGGGGCACATATACGTAAGCTGGCTCCATCCGTTCAAGGAACATAGAATGGTTGTGATAGGTTCAAAGGGCATGTTTTCCTATGAAGATTCCTCGGATGATAAAAACATACTGTTCTACGAAAAGGGGATAGACTGGATACAGGGGGAGCCTATCAAACGTGACGGACCCACAGAAATTATCCCTTATGAGAAAAAGATGCCCCTTACAGAGGAATTAAAATACTTTGCAAAACATACAAACGGTGATCCGGTTAAAACGGCAGACGCCCAGAACGGAGCGGAAGTACTCGAAATCCTCGAAAAAGCCTCCGAAAGCCTTTTGACCGGAGGCCGGGGGTTGGAGGTCGGAGGTCGAACATCAGAGATCAGAAGTCAAAAGCCAGGGTTTTTTGCGCATCATTCAGTCGAAATAGACGAGAAGACAACCATCGGTTCGGGCACAAAGATTTGGCACTTCTCCCACATCCTCTCCGGTTCCAGAATCGGCGAAAACTGCAACATAGGTCAGAACGTGGTAATAGGCCCGGATGTAACTATCGGCAAACAATGCAAGATACAGAACAATGTTTCAGTCTATAAAGGTGTTACCCTTGAAGACGGCATCTTCTGCGGCCCTTCCATGGTCTTTACCAACATTTATAATCCACGGGCTGAAATCAGAAAAATGGATCAGGTGCGCCCAACACTTGTAAAAAAAGGCACAACAATCGGAGCCAATGCCACCATCGTATGCGGAGTAACACTGGGACGATATTCCTTTATTGGGGCTGGTACTGTTGTAACAAAAGACGTTCCTGATCATGCCTTGGTTGTAGGCAATTCGGCTAAACAGATCGGGTGGGTCTGCGGGTGCGGAGAGAGACTGACAGATAACCTGGAGTGTTCTTCCTGCGGCAAATCTTATCGGGAATGCGATTCCGGAATAAAAGAATATTTCTCGCAGAGTTAATCTTTTGAATTTTTTTTGACAGGATAACAGGATAAATATTATACACCGCAGGCATTATTGCATTTGATACAATAAAAAAGGTTGTAGCTTTTAACGTGTTGCTTGTAGGTTTTACCAAAAAAATCCTGTCAATCCTGTAAATCCTGGTCAAAATAAGAAAATGAAATTTGCTGAAATCCTTACAAAAATAAAAAGGGAGCAAAGATGAGCAAAATAATTTTAAAAACAAATGAGCCTGGCAAGACAGCAAGTATATTATTTGAAGCATTGGAAACTGAAGAGAGGCGTTTGCAATACAGTCTTAGTCTTGCAAAGAAACGACTAAAAAAATTTGAAAAAAAATATAATGTTTCATCGGATAAATTTATTGCTGAATGGAGTGCTGAAGATCTAAAAGGTCAAGATATGGAATATGTAGAATGGTCTGGTGAGTATCAGTTAGCTTTACGATTAAATGAACGCCTTTTTAAAATGTTACTTAATGAATATCTAAATCGTTTTCGTAAAGGCATACAAAAGATTGAGAATTATGGTTATGCGGATTCTATTGATATTAGAGAAGAAATACGCGCCAACAAGCAAGCAATTTTAAATGTAAAAGTTGTTTTGATTAACCAATCTGTTTTACATATCAAAGAGTACCTTGATGCTAAATACAGTATAAAGAGAGTGAGTTATGCTTATCAATATCAGGATAGAACTG
>JAFDAE010000294.1 GCA_019314005.1 Deltaproteobacteria bacterium
CCTGATTCTAGAGAAACACCTCCAATCAAGAACCTTACCATATATTGGGTTAGCTAACTTATTTGGTTGTTTACCATAACCACGTTCTACCTTAGTACGTTCACGTTTGATTGTTTCTAGTCTTGCTTTGGTTTGGTGCTTAATGCTTTTACCATGCTTGGCTAATATCTTACGCTCGAACTTTGGTAAGTTTGGTACGATTGGGTCGCCCCATACCATACGTTGAAATTCTTCTGGTGTTGTACAAATCATATTTATTCCTTATATGTGGAATTGTTAATATTTATTCCACATTAGGAATAATTAGTATTGTCTATCGTGGTACTAGCACACCTCCAAACTTACATAGGTGTCCTTTTAATGCTGAGAAATCATCAGATAATCTTAGCACTAATGCTTGCCCTGACTTAATCTTAATAGGTATACCTTCTCGCTCAAAGTTATAATGTACAGTTAGTGTGTTATTACCCGACCCAAAGTCATGTACTTGTAAGTCATGTGCGTAAGACGCCCAACTAGCGTTAGTTTTTATGGGTACTTGTAGTGTTGTTGCTTCCAACTCACCACTTCTCCGCAGTACACCAAATTGTAGTCCATTAGTTAATGCTACACCATTTCCGTAACTTCCTGCGTCTAGTGAACCTTGGTCCTCTATTGTTATTATCAGGTTATATACGTACAGTATAGAGTTTTCGGGAACAGTGAACTTGAAGTCTCCTGTATTCGGTCCTGTATAGTTCCCGTTCATATTCACTTCACCTGTACTATCTCCAACATCATCCAAAAAGCGGGAAATCCAACTCCCACCAAGCAGATTCCCTTTACTTATTGATGCACTCATAGTTTCACCTATATATTATTCGAATGTAGAGTAATCATAATCTGGGTAGATAACAGTTGCATCCGTTATTGCTGCGTCTGCTTCTGAGATTATATGTTTAAGACCAGTATCTTTTACCCAAGGGTGTCCAAACTGTTTAGAGCTAAAGATAGCCATTTTGTCTGTGTCTGTACCTGCTTCGGTATTATCGTTGTCATCGTGGTCAATAACTCGTACTACTAAAGGACCACCACAACCAAGTTGCTGTGGGCGTAAAGCGTAAGTGTTGATTGGGTCAGTTGAGTCTACGATTTGTGCCATAGTGCGTTCTGGGATGTTTAATGTATTAGACATTATTTAGCTTCCTGTATTTCAATTAATTCTGCGTATTTAGTTGTTAAAGCTTCGTTTAGTTCTGAGCGACTTGATTCTTCACTCAACTCTAAACCTACTTTAGCTGCTTGTGCTACTACTTCGCCTTTGTTTGTAAGTTTGGCTACACCAGCTTGTAATGCTTGTAGTTGTTCTACTACGGTTAATTCTTTCTCTTCAACCACGACACCTTCGATGTTACTCTGTACATGAGCAAGTACGGCTTCAATAGTTTTAACTAAGTCATCAGCTTTGGCAGGGTACTTACGTACATAGTTTGCCATTTTAACTAACTGAATTCTCAGTGGACCTTGGAAATGTTGTGGGTCACGTGGTAAATCACGTATATCTAAACGCTTTGTTTTAGTCATCTTCTATGCCTTTTGGTTTGTTTTCTTGAGAAACGGTCTGACATGTTCCCAAGGTTGTTTGACTGATGTCCTATGTCTGCTCCCCATTCTGCGAAGAATGCTAGGTTGTCATCAGTTTCTTTTTGCTCCATACGGATATTTTCATCGACGGATATTCTATCTACCCATCTACGTACACTACCTGCTACCGCATCAATACTATCATCATGAATCAAAGCTCCTTTATCACGACTAATCTTAGCCATTTGATGGAAGAACTTATATGTTTCTTGTTGGTCGATAGGATACTTCTTAGCACTGTCTACATCATACTGAATAATGTCTTCATGAATGATTAGTTTGTGTCTAGCCATAAGTGGCTCTAAGGTATCGATGATACGCAACTCTTTCTGACCAGCTTCCCATACATCTTCTACGCGAGGACACATTTCTTTACCAGCTTCTTTGTACTGCTTGGCTAAGATTGGTTTCCATGCGTGAGCAAATGCACCAAAGCCGAAGTTCTTCTCTACATCAATAGAGTTAACATCATGCTTTAAAGCTAATTTGGATAGGGCCATATATTTATCGTCACCATAACCACCAGCTAGTTTAAGTATCTCTGCGAGAAATACGTAACCATGTAGGAAGTACGTAACTGCTGCAACCGTTTCATCGCCATTCTTACCACCACCAGCGGTATCGACATACATATGCTTACCTTCGTACTCATACGTCTGTTTTGACACTGTGAAGGGCCTATATAGGCGTGGTTTTGACTTGAATCCTGTTACAGGTATTTGGTTTTCTGGACTAGGCATCCATGTTATTTCACCAGAGGTCTTATCATGTGGGAAATTCATCACGATTAAGTTCTTGGTCTTTAATGGGTGCCTAAGTTCATCCGATAACTCTGTATTAAGCATGTGCTGCAAGTTAAAGTATGCTGGACCTTGGTCAAGCTCTTTCTTAACTAGTGCTTCTTCACCTAATAATACAGGGTCAGTTGGTTTACCTCTAGCACCGTCTAAACCACCACCAATTCTTAAAGTGGGGTCCTTATCCATCTTATCGGTTATATACGGAGCTAAGGTATCACCGTATGTCTTGGCTTCATCCTCAGTAGGATAACGACCAGTCCATACTCTAATCTTGTACCCACGGTCAGGTAGGTTTTTATAAATACTGTCTACAGTCTGCGGAGTACCAAGATACATAATCCGACCTTTTTGACATATAGACGTGAAATCTTTTGACAGATGTTCGAGGGCAGCACGTTGTACTTCGGTTGTGCCATTTTTTGATGATTCAATATCATCGGGTATTAATAAATCAGCACGACGACCCTGCATGTTTGCAGTTATACCTATACAAGCTACTGAGGGCGATTTCTCGGGACCTTTTAGCTGCCAGTTAATGTCGAATGCTTTTGATGACGCTCGGTCACCGTGTTGCCTGTCAGGGCGTAAACACTCTAAGTGGTCCCAGTTCATGATAATCTGGATAACCCAGTTAGCAATCTCGGCAGCAACTTCGCTACCTGCTGATATAATTAGAACCCTGTGCTTACAATCGTGTATTAGTTGCCATACAGCAAACATAGCCACGATAGTTGATTTTGCTTGTGAACGTTGTGCTTGAATCATACCGTACTTGACATCTGACTGTAAGAAACGTCCTATATCAATTTGGAGTTCTGAACACAGGAAGCCCATAAGCTCAGTCATACAATCATATAAGAAATCTTCAAAGAGAGCGTAATGGTCGCGTAAGGCTTCCACATCGGCCCATCTTTGAGCTGTTTCTTTCTCGACGTCTGATAACAAGGCAAACTGCTCACGGTCCTCACAAATGCGTGTGAACTCGTTGTCGT
>JAFDAE010000295.1 GCA_019314005.1 Deltaproteobacteria bacterium
CCTTTTTCTACTGCGGGAATGTATTGCCTGGGAATTACCCCTCCAACTATTTGATTAACAAATTCAAAACCGCCGCCCCGCGGAAGAGGTTCCATTTCAATCCAGCAATCGCCATACTGCCCGTGTCCACCTGTCTGTTTTTTGTGTTTCCCTTGCATTCTTACTTTTTGGGTAATGGTTTCCAGGTAGGGTACCGTCGGGGTCTTCAAGATCACTTCTACGTTATACTTACGTTTAAGCTTTGCCACGGTAGCATCAATATGCACCTCTCCCATTCCGGACAAAAGCATCTCTTTGGTCTGATCGTTCCGGGCAATTTTCAGTGCCATGTCTTCTTCAAGAAGCTTGGCAAGACTGCCAAAAATCTTTTCTTCGTCTCCTTTTGATTTCGGCTGCATTGCATAAGAAATCAGAGGAGGAAACGGCTGAACGCCTTCAAATATAACGGGTGCGCCTTGATCGCAAATGGTATCCCCCGTAACAGTCTCTTTTAGTTTAGCAACAGCCACAATATCACCGGGGCCTGCTTCCGAAGCCGTGGTTTGTTCCTTGCCCGCCATACGGTAAAGTTGTGTATATCTCTCTTTGACCCCTTTTTGGATATTGTAAAAAGTGCCGTCACTGCCCAGTCGTCCGGAATATATTCTGAATATAGACAGTCTTCCTGTATAAGGATCCGCAACTGTTTTAAACACCAGAGCAGAAAACGGGGCTTCAGGATCGGGGACTCTTTCCACCTGATCCTCTGTCTTGGGGTCTTTACCCACCTTGGCCCCTCGATCCAATGGGGAGGGCAAACAGGCGTTTATCGCATCCATCAAACAATCTATTCCGATATTGCCTACGGCAGATCCACACAGCACAGGGACGAAAGAACCGGAGAGGACTCCGTTACGAAGCCCTTGGCGAAGTTCTTCAGCGGTAAGCTCCTCGCCTTCCAAATACTTCTCAAGGAGGTTGTCATCAGCTTCAGCAATCGCCTCAATCAATACTTCACGCTGTTCTGCAACGATATCTTTCATATCGTCCGGGATATCTCCAGGCTTTGATTGCCCGCTCCCTTTTTCATAAAAGTACGCTTTCTGTTCAATAAGATCGACAATACCCTTCAGGGAATCTCCAGCACCTATTGGGATCTGTAAAGGAGCTGTTTGGAGGTCAAAAGTGTTTTTCATCTCGCCAAGCACTTTTACAAAATCGGCACGTTCTACATCCATCTTATTAATGAACGCGATACGCGGCAGTTGAAATGCATCGGCAAACTCCCATGTCCGTTCTGTTTCCACCTTGATCCCGTCTGCGGCGCTTACCACTACCAGTGCACCGTCAGCGGCCTGAAGGCAAGCCTTAGTATCCATGATGAAATTAGTGTCACCAGGGGTATCAATAAAGTCGATTCGGTGTTTTTTCCAAGGACTTTGGTGAAAAGCAGAATTAATAGTAGTATGGCGTTTGATCTCCTCGGGTTCAAAATCCAAGACAGAATTTTCCTCATCCACTCGCCCCAGCCTGGAAGTCACGCCCGCGTTAAACAACATTGCCTCAGCAACAGATGTTTTACCTGAACCCGTATGCCCGATTAAGCCTATATTTCTTATCTGCCGGATCACTTCGCTCATAAAATCCTCTCCCTATATTTTTTTAAACTCCCTACTTAAATGTATAAGAGCAAAAAAGTCAAGCCTAAAAGTCTGAGAAGCACAAGACTATTTCACTTGCTAAACTCCTTTTAATTTGTTAATTTTTATTATTAATGAAAATTTTATGGTTATTTTTCGTTCCGCCCCGGGCCTGTAGGGAGATCTTTGCATAACGTGACATTTTTTCGTCAGGCAAGAAAGGTGAAAATTTTAATTTGTAGCCTGACACCGCATCACGGGAAAATGGCAGTTATGCAAAGGTCTCGTAGGGCATATGCCCCGTAAGACCAAATCGTAAGAACTTGCGAGATCTTTGCACCTTGCCTCCCAAACAGCTCTGCTCTGCCATAACAAAATATCTGGATTAGATTATGAATACAGAGGACAACAAAACAAAAAAACTTTTAACCAACAATAAAGGAAATGACGACCAAACCGATAAATTCGACACCGCCCTCGCCAAGCACGACGTCCTTCAGCACTATCTGTGGGAACTCAATAAATATTCTCTTCTTACAAGAGAAGAAGAGAAAGCGCTGGCAATACGGTTCCGTGAGGATGGGGATAAAGATGCGGCCTATAAGTTGATCACGTCCAACCTAAGGCTGGTTATTAAAATTGCCATGAAATTTCAAAGAATCTGGATGCAAAATCTTATGGATCTGATCCAGGAAGGAAATATCGGGCTTATGCAAGCGCTCAACAAGTTTGATCCATATAAAGAGATTAAATTCTCCTATTATTCCTCATTTTGGATCAAGGCTTATATTCTTAAATTCATAATGGACAATTGGCGTCTTGTTAAGATAGGAACCACTCAAGCGCAGCGAAAATTGTTCTTTAAACTTAGAAAGGAAAAACAAGCTCTTCTCTCTATGGGTTTCGACCCTAAGCCAAAGCTTCTTTCAGAAAAACTCGGTGTCACAGAGGGCGAGGTCATAGAAATGGAACAACGCTTAGACGGGTGGGAAGTATCTTTGGATGCACCAGTGAAGGAAGGCTCGGAGGAGGAACGAATCAGCTTACTCCCGGCCTCTGGTGTATCAGTAGAAACCCAAATCGGCCAGGCAGAAGTAAAGCAGGTACTTGGAGAAAAATTGGGAAAGTTCCGAGAACAATTAAACGATCGTGAATTGCAAATATTAAACAATCGTATCTTTTCTGATTCACCCCTTACCTTACAAGACCTCGGCAACAGATATCACGTTTCAAGAGAACGTATCCGACAGGTTGAAAAAAACGTAATCAAAAAACTGAGGGAGTATTTTAAAAAGGAAATTCCTGACCTTGAATCCTTTCGGGAAGGTTTTTCGGTGAATGAAACCAATCTACATTAAGCTACGAGAGCAGGCAAAAAGGATAGCTGCCAAATTCAAGCACCCGGAATTTTATACTCAATTTGCAGCAGAGTGTGCTCTTTCAAAGAGAATATTTTTCGCCGATAAGACCATAATTCGTTGCAGAAAGTTTCTGGAATCAATACTTGTAGATGATTTCGGCCACGGAATAGTACACGCCAAAAAGGTGGCCTTAGATGCAGGGGCTTTGATAGGAATAGAGGCCTCTGCGCTTTTTGATTCGCGCAAGGCCCTGGAACACGGGGTCATGACAGCTCAATTAGCCGCTTTACTACACGATACTAAACGAGGAGAAAAAAACCATGCTCAGAAAGGGGCGGAGGCTGCCCATTTGATACTGAAAGACTACTCTCTTACTACTACGGAAATGGAGGATATAGTCCTTGCAATAGCAAACCATGAAGCA
>JAFDAE010000041.1 GCA_019314005.1 Deltaproteobacteria bacterium
TCGCCAGGCTTCAGATTCCCGATAAGGGAATGGATAAACACACCGTCACAAACCTCAACAGCTATCTTGCAAAGGTATTCGTGTGATCTGTGCATGGGGTTTCTGAGCTGCATTGCCGCAACTTCGCTCCACCCTCTCTCTTCAAAAATCTTGCGTGATTCAGCAGGTTTCATGTAGATGCCGGTATACTTGGTGGGATAATTGCTCTCACTCACGGCCTTGATAGGGCCTGCAAGATTGTAGTGTTTTTGATCCATAACCATCTGGACGCCGGGATGATCATCGCGTGCGATCTTCCAGAATTCCTCGGCTGTCGCAGTTCCTTCGCCCATGAAGACCTTCTCGCACTCAAACTCCTTGTTTGCCTGGGTCATTTCATATTTTTCGGTGACCTTCATGGTTGCAAGGATTTCGTTTTTTGCGTCCCTAAGAGCAATTTCGTCGCCTTCGTTGATTTCGTCGCCATCTGCCTTTGTGACAGACATGGTAACAGGAACGGGCCAGAAGGTCCCGTCAGCTAACGTAAGGTTTGAGCAAACACTCTTCCAGTCGGCCTGTGTCATAAAGCCGGCAAGAGGGCTGAATGCACCAATGGCCATCATGATAATGTCACCCTTTTCACGTGATGAAATGTCGATCTTTTTCAGACCCTCAGCCTTTTTCTTCTCCGCTTCTAATTCGGCCCCTTCAAGCAGGGCGCAGACCAAGCCTTTGCCGCCATGAGGTGGAATCAATTTTGACATAACTTTCCTCCTTTAAAATGTTATTATTTTTTCCGAAATTCTGTTCGATCTTTCTTTGTGCAAAAATGCACAAGCCCCTTTTTAATATACCCACTCAGCCTTGTCAAGCTCAAAACCATTCCAAGGCTTTTTATTAAAGAGCTACTATTATAAAGAAAGCCATACTGTTAGTATAACAGCGCTGTTTTGTCAAGGATAAAATTCTTGACTTTAGAACGGTTAGTTGTTAAAAAAACAGACTTTTTACTAAATCATCAAAGTATAGAGAGGATATCTTATGGCATTGGATGAACAGATTATAACACGCGCGATTATAGAGCGGTTTACTCAAAAATGGATTGATCATTTGAGCCTGGATGTGGCTATTATCGGGGGGGGGCCTTCCGGATTGGTAGCTGCCTATTATTTGGCAAAAGAAGGCAAAAAAGTCGCCCTTTTTGAGCGAAAGCTGAGTGTAGGCGGTGGAATGTGGGGCGGCGGCATGATGTTTAACGAGATTGTGGTGCAGGATGAGGGGAAGGATATTCTTGATGAATTCGGTGTTCCTACTGTGCTGGATCAAGAAGGATACCATACCGCAGACGCGGTAACCTGTGTTACTACTTTGGCGTCAAAGGCATGTTTGGCAGGCGCGAAGATCTTTAATCTTATGAGTGTTGAGGATGTTATTGTCCGGAAGATGCAAGATAACGACTCAGTAGGAGTTGTCGGCCTGGTTATCAATTGGTCCGCGGTGGAGATAGCCGGCCTGCATGTTGATCCACTCACTGTTAATGCGCGTTACACTGTTGATGCCACAGGCCATGCTACCGAGGTGAGGTATGGCTGCCAACGCCACCTTCGGTTCCTATCGCATGGGACCAATATTCGGCGGCATGCTCTTGTCAGGGAAGAAGGTTGCGGATATACTTATTGCACGATTAGATAAATAATCTTCCTTAAGGCCGCTCATTGATTGGGCAGCATAGGAATTTTCAACTTGATGTTGCGAGTTGCGGGTTTCGGGTTAGTTCCACAACGCGCAACCCGGAACACGCAACTCGCAACGATAACTTGATTCAACACCCTGCAATGATTTTAACAAATGACAAATGCCCAATGACAAGTGACAAATTTTTATGAAAACTTCCGTTTATTTTGCTGATCTTCGTGCTACTCCAAGGGAGAATCTCCTGGAAAAGGTCGCGCGGCTGTTGGACGCTGCTGGATTTCAGGATCGGATTAAAAAACGGGACCTGGTGGCCATTAAACTTCATTTTGGCGAAGCAGGAAATACCGCATTTGTCCGTCCTGTTTATGTCGCCAGGATTGTTGAAAGTGTCAGGAGCAAGGGGGCCTTACCCTTTTTGACGGATGCGAACACGCTTTATGCCGGGACCCGAAGCGACGCGCCAACCCACCTTACTACAGCTATTCGAAACGGGTTTGCCTATTCTGTGGTAAATGCACCCCTTGTTATTGCTGACGGCCTCAGGGGTAAGAACGATGTTGTTGTTCAGATAAATCAAAAACACTTTAAAAAGGTGTACATAGCATCTGATATCGCGCATGCTGACAGCCTGATCAGTGTTGCCCATTTTAAAGGTCATGAACTTTCCGGATTCGGAGGGACCCTTAAGAATCTCGGGATGGGGTGCGCTTCGCGTCGGGGCAAGTTGGCGCAGCATTCTACAGTATCTCCCAAGGTTACGAGGAAAAAGTGTGAGGGGTGCGGTACCTGCGTGGAACATTGTTCCCAGGAGGCGATATCGATAACCGATAAGAAGGCCCGTATTGATTCTGAGAAATGTATTGGTTGTGGGGAGTGCATTATTGTCTGCCCTAACCAGGCGATTCAGATTCGATGGAATCAAGAGATTCCAATATTTCAGGAGGGCATGGTCGAGTATGCCAAGGGGGTATTGAAGAAGAAAAAGGGTAGATCGCTTTTTGTTAATTTTGTGGTGCAGGTTTCTCCCGCCTGCGACTGTTATGGGTATAATGATGCTCCTATTGTTCGTGATATTGGTATATTAGCCTCAAGCGATCCAGTTGCTATCGATCAGGCTTCTTTTGACCTCGTAAACCAGGAAGATGGAGTAAAAGGCTGCGCCTTGCCTGCAAGCTGCAAACCAGGGGAGGACAAGTTTCGGGCTCTTTACCCGAAGGTAGACGGAACTATTCAGCTTAATTATGCAGAGAAGATTGGACTGGGAAGTCGAGAATATGAGCTTAACATTTTGCGCTCTCTCCAGTGGAAGTAAGGGGAACACAACCTATATCTCCGACGGCAACACATCAATTTTGTTAGACGCAGGCCTCTCAGGTATTGAGATAGAACGACGCATGCAATCAAGGGGCCTTCGAATTGAAGAAATTGACGCAATAGTCGTTTCTCATGAGCACACCGATCATATCCACGGAGTGGGAGTGCTGTCGCGTCGATATCGACTTCCGGTACACATAACAAGGCCTACTCTTGCGGCAGGGCAAAAACAACTTGGAAAAATCAAAGAGACTAAGCACTTCGAATGCGGCCGCTCTTTTTATGTGGGAACGCTTCAGATACATCCCTTTTCAGTCTCTCACGACGCGGCAGACCCTGTGGGTTTTACAATAAAAAACAAAGATAAGAAAATAGGAATTGCCACTGACCTTGGTATTGCGACGGGGTTAGTGGAAGAACACCTAAGTTTATGCTCACTGTTGGTGCTTGAGGCAAATCATGATTTGCAGATGCTGGAGATCGGGCCATACCCGTGGGAAGTAAAACAAAGGGTCAGAAGCCGGCTGGGCCATCTTTCCAATGAACAGTCAAGAGATTTGCTCTGCAACGTGCTCCATGAATCTCTCCAGCATGTTGTCCTGGCCCATATCAGTGAGACCAATAACGATCCGAAAAAGGCTTATGATGCGGTCTGTGCAGCGCTCTCAGATGCTTCAGCCGACAACCTACAATTGACCGTAGCCTGCCAGGAAAGGGCGGGGGAGGTTATTTTTTTGGGTTCAGGGTTCAAGGTTAAACTGATGCAAGAGAGGCCATACGAATGCGGAATTCATCCGGTTCTTGCGAAACGCCAAGCAGTCTTGCAAAGGAATTTAGAGGAAACTCTATGCTGTCGTGTAAATGTGAAGCGAGCAAGGCGAGCAACCCTGAGCCGTGAACCCTTGAACCGTGAACCCTGAACCCTGACCCCCTGAACCTTGAACCTACTAACCTCAATAGTCCCATTTCTCCTATGACCCAACTTCCAAAAGACAATAACATCCGCGAGCAAGTCCTTGATGTTGCAAAGAGCTATCATGTAGAGGCTCCTGCCGGCTCCGGAAAGACCACCCTCCTTATCAGAAGATATATTCGACTTCTCGGTATTGTTAACCATCCTCATGAAATTCTCGCTCTTACCTTTACCAACAAGGCGGCCGGCGAGATGAAGGAGCGTATAGGGTCTATTTTTAATAAGGCCGGAAAGGGAAAGGGTTCCCCTGGGAATCCCCTGGAAGATGCCCTTGTAGAAGACGCCTGTCGGGCTTTGAAACGTCATGAGAAATGGAAAGACCTTCTCCTCTCCCCGGATGGTCTCCAGGTTATGACATTTCATGGTTTCTGTTACAGTTTGATTTCAAAGGCGCCGTTTGAAGCGGGTGTTTCACCCGGGACTGATATTATGAACGAGGACGAACAGGAACTCCTGTTAGGCGAATCGATCCGCAGGTCTATTCGAGACATTTGGAAGCTCCCAAGGAATGCGGCAGTCCGTGTCTCTCTTGAAAACAGGCTCCTTCGTCTGAACAATCGGATGCCGGCACTGATACAGGAATTAAAGAGATTAATCAAGGAACGTGATCTATTCAAGGATCTTGTATCGGTGGTGCGTTCCCACCGTGATCTTTCGGGATTGACATCAGCTCTTTCAAAGCGCTTGGAATCCCTGACGGAGTCGTTTTTAAAGGAGGCTGCGGAACAGTTTAAAGCTGTTCCTTTGGCCGGGGAATGGGAGGGCTTTAAGGCAGATCTGAGAGCACATGGTGCGTCTAATTTTGATAGGCTTCCGGAGCATTTCCCGGCACCGACTATGTCAAATCTGGGCAACTGGAAGGCATTGGCGGATGTCCTTACCACAAAGCAAGGGAAGATGAGGCAAAAGATGGGGCCGTCTACCGGCTTTTATACCGGATTTTCCGGAAACTACTGGGGGAAAAAGGTGAGGGAGATCCCAGATGAGGCGGCAAGCGCCCTCCACAGTTTCAAAGATCTGCCTGAACCTGGAATGGCTCCTACGGATATTACAGCGCTTGCCGATCTTGTTATCCTGTTCGCGCATATTGCGGGTAAATATAAAGAGGTCTGTCGTAAGAATAAAATAGTCGATTTTGTAGAACTCGAAGAAGGGGCGCTCAGAGCTCTAAATGAAGACCCCCCGACAGATGTGCAATTATTTTTAGATCATCGGATCAATCATATTCTGGTGGATGAATTTCAGGACACGAGCCGCAACCAGTGGCTGCTTCTGCGCCGTCTTTGTGCCGGATGGGAGCATGAGGATGGCCGGACCATTTTTTTTGTGGGTGACCCGAAACAGTCTATTTATGCGTTTCGTAAGGCGGAGGTCTCCTTGTTTGAGGAGGCAAAAAAAGGGATGCCTCTTCCCGGGCGAGGGCGGCTTTTGATGCATCCATCTATCTTATCGAGCAATTTCCGGTCAGATCCCTTACTTATTGAGTGGGTGAACGAGTTGTTTGGCCAAACCGTTATGGCAAGTCCTGCTGTAGCGTATGATGAAGTCCCTTTCCATCCCTCTGTGTATTCCGGCCGACATGATCATATTCCAGTAGAGCAACCTGTTTCTTTGAACCTGTTTCGGGATGACAAAAACGGTGGGTTGCCGATGGAAACCGAGGCCGCATGGCTCGCCAACACCGTGGCCCGTATGGAAGCAGAGACAGAACTGGATACATCCATCGCGATACTTCTTTTTACTCGGAATCGTCTTCCCTACTATCTGGATGCCTTAAAGCAGGCAGGGGTCTCCGCACGTGTTAAGGAAGGCATAAAGATTGCTGAATATCAGGAGATTAAGTCTCTCAGGCAGATTGCAGTAGCTTTGTGCCGTCCCCATGATGATATAGCCTGGGCAGCTCTTCTCAGATCGCCGTGGTTATGGATGGGTGCGGATGTTCTTCTTGAGGTCGGCCGCAAGTCTCCATCCGACTGGCGGAGCAAGATCGTGGATGCCGCGCAGTCTCATCCGGAAATAAATCGATTGCTCGACGCCGTAAGATCGGCACGAAGACGGATAGGTCGAGATCCTCTCTGGAAGGTGACCTCTTCGGTTTGGATGGAATTAGACGGCCCTGAAAAAGTTGCGGCTTGGTTTGGAACAGGGGGTGTGGAAAACTGCCGTCGCTTTTTAGAGATTATGGAGTCAGTGGAACAAGGGATGCCGGAAGAGACACTGGCGAGGCTCGATATTGCGCTTGAAAGACTCTATGCTCCGGATAGGCCGCAAAGCGCTGAGTGCAGGGTCGATTTGATGACCGTGCATGCAGCCAAAGGCTTGGAGTTTGATATAGTGTTTTTACCGTTTTTGGATTGGCGCCCCCTCGCGAGTGTGGGGCCGTCTCCTCCTTATTTGCTGGAACGACTGCCGGACAAGGATAGACATCCTCTTATTGCCATGGGGCCTGACCGGCGGTCAGCAGAACCCGAGCCGGCCTATCGACTTTTAAAGGAATTACAGGAAAAGAGAGCGGTAGGCGAAGCAAAACGCCTTTTTTATGTGGGGGTGACCAGAGCAAAAAGGAGAATCTTTATGAGCGGTATTGTTCAACTCACGGGAGAGCAAATCGTCGCTCAAAAAAGGAGCATTTTGTCCTGGGTGATGGATCACGAACAACTAACCGGCGCCTCATTAGATAAAGTGACATCACATCAAAATCGTCTGATGCGGATAAGGTGCAACCCTTTAATTGAAAAGGAACAAAAAAGCGCCCCCATTCCCCTTCCTCCCCTCCCTGAACCAATCTCTTTTCACCCGGAGCCGATCCCATATCTTGTTGAATCCCCATCAAGTTTGGCTGATGAAGATTTCGCAAGATCAGCCGAAGATGAATTTTATTCCGGAGCCGCGGAAATCGCTGCCGCCAGGGGGACTATAACACATAGGATAATAGAGAGCTTTTGGCGCGATCGTATACTACCTGATGTAGAACAGGTCGCATCCGCATTGGAGAATGAAGGTGTAGACTCTGAAACCGCCTTATTGATAGGAAAAGAGATTTTGCGTGAGATATCTCTTTGCCTGGAAGAACCCTTTTTCAATAACCTGATACATACCGATCATTCTGTTGCTTACAGTGAATGGTCCATTGAGGACTTTAGTTCACCCGATAAGATTCGTTCCGGTACGCTTGATTTTGTTTTTAGAGATGGGAGTCAATATCTGATTGTTGATTTTAAAACATCTAAACCCGAAGCAGGAGAGACAATAGAGACATTCTTGAGGCGTCAGTCAGACATTTACAGGCCCCAGCTTACCGCCTATCGGGAAATGTTGTCCAGGGTAAAAGAGTGTGGCAGTGATGAGATAACCGTTGGATTATATTTTACTCGTCTCCAGAGATGGAGTCAAACCTGACCCCTGACCCCTGACACCTGAACCCCGACCTAACCCGTTGCGACAGTATAAATTCCTCTGCTTTTTCTCATTATTTTATTTTGCTTGGTAAGCCTGAAAATAGCGTTCCGCACGGCTTTGTCATCAAAACCACTTTTATCCTTGATTGTGGGAATATCGACGCCGTTACGATGCCTTTTTATTATCCCAAGGACTGTGTCTATAGTAGTTATCGTTGAGCCGGTAGAGGTTTTTTTCTGTATCTTAGCACGCGTATCACCCGGTCCTTTTAGGGAAATTATGGTTTTTTCCAGCTTATCTATCTTTGCCATGAGCCTGTCGATGTCACGCTTTGTCGGTATCTTATAGGATCGGATGAAAAACCTAACCATTGCATCAAAGCTGTAGCTCTTTGCTTGTTTTTTCATAACCTCCTCCGTTTGTTAGGAGACATTTCGTATGTCTAAAATTGTATAAAAGTTTCTTAATTATGTAAGAATACATTATTATTCAGCAGCAGGTCAATATATTTTTCCTCATAGTTCTTGATAGTTTCATGAAAAGTATTTGATTAGCTTGTTGTAGTCATGTTGTGCAAAGCTCTCAAGATCTTGACACCTGTGTTTCGATGGTTATTTTATGTTGCAGGAGGATAATACCATGCGTTTTGATAAATTAACCTTAAAGTCCCAAGAGTTAATCCAAGAGGCACAGTCTTTGGCATCACGGTTGGGACATCAGCAGATTGAGTTGGAGCATTTTCTTCGGGTGATGCTTGATCAGACTGAAGGGATTACAAGGTCTATACTTCGCAAGGTAGGCGCCTCTCCCGAGGCTATTACAAATGAGATCAAGGCCTCTTTAGAGAGAAAGCCCAAGGTGAGTGGTGCGGGAGAGACATATCTATCTGCAGAAGCCAGGAGTATGTTTGACAAGGCCTTTGCAGAGGCTGCCAACATGAAGGATGAATATGTCAGTGTTGAGCATGTCCTGATTGCCATTACAGAAGTGAAAGACTGCGACGCTGCGCGGATATTGGCCCGTCATGGTGTGACCCGGGATGCAATTTTAAAGGTTCTGGTCGATATACGGGGGACGCAAAGGATTACCGACCCTAACCCGGAGGATAAATACCAGGCTTTGGACAGATATAGCTGCGATCTTACAGAACTTGCCAGGGCCGGCAAGCTCGATCCCGTAATAGGAAGAGACGAAGAGATACGCCGGATCGCACAGGTACTTTCCCGCCGTACAAAAAACAACCCTGTGTTGATAGGGAGACCAGGCGTTGGAAAGACCGCGATCGTGGAGGGGCTCGCCCAGAGAATTGCCAACGGCGACATTCCAGAGACCTTGAAAGACAAGCGCATTCTTGCACTTGATATGGGGGCGTTGATAGCCGGCGCAAAATATCGCGGAGAATTTGAGGATCGGCTGAAGGCGGTGTTAAAAGAGGTTGAGAGCGCATCCGGCGAGATTATATTGTTTATTGATGAAATGCATACATTGGTGGGCACCGGCGCTGCTGAGGGCGCGATTGATGCCTCCAACATGTTAAAGCCCGGCTTGGCCCGGGGGACGCTACGGTGTGTAGGCGCTACTACTATACGTGAGTATCGGAAGTACATTGAGAAAGACGCCGCGTTTGAACGAAGATTTCAGCCGGTACTTGTAGAAGAACCGAGTGTTGAAGATACGATATCGATTCTAAGAGGGCTTAAAGAGCGATACGAAGTCCATCATGGAGTACGGATTAAAGACTCAGCGATCGTGGCGGCTGCCGCTCTTTCCCACCGTTACTTGCCGGATCGGTTTTTGCCCGACAAGGCGATCGACCTTGTTGATGAGGCTGCCTCGAAATTGAGGATCGAGATTGATAGTATGCCTGCTGAAATAGACGAGGTGGAACGGAAAATTATTCAGATGGGAATCGAACGTGAGGCGCTTAGAAAGGAGAGCGACAGCGATTCCAAGAAGCGTCTTGCGAGACTGGAACAGGAACTGGCGGATCTGAAGGAGAAAAGCGCCGAAATGAAGGCCCACTGGCAAAATGAAAAGTCGATTATTCAGGAGATTAGAACGGTCAAGGAGGAGATCGAGCAGACAAGTATACAAGAGCAGCAAGCAACAAGGGACGGTGATTTGGCAAGGGCCGCGGAACTCCGATATGGCGTAGCCGGCGAGTTGCAAAAACGATTTGCTGCAACCCAGGAGCGTTTGAAGGATCTTCAATCAGATAGAAAGATGCTCAACGAAGAAGTGGGCCGTGATGATATTGCAGAAGTTATTGCCGGGTGGACGGGCATCCCTGTTTCCCGGATGCTGGAGGGGGAGCGAGAAAAATTGATCAGGATGGAAAGTCGTCTGCAAAAGCGTGTCATCGGACAGGCTGACGCGATTACAGCGGTCTCCAACGCGGTCCGGCGCGCCCGGTCCGGGTTGCAGGATCCAAATCGTCCGATCGGGTCTTTTATCTTTATGGGACCCACGGGTGTGGGGAAGACCGAGCTGACAAAGGCCTTGGCCGAGTTTATTTTTGACGATGAACAGGCCATGGTTCGGCTCGATATGTCGGAATATATGGAAAAACACTCTGTTGCCCGATTGATTGGCGCTCCTCCCGGATATGTGGGTTATGAAGAGGGGGGTTATCTTACTGAAGCGATAAGAAGACATCCTTATTCCGTGGTCCTCTTTGACGAAATAGAAAAGGCGCACCCGGAGGTGTTCAATTCCCTGCTCCAGATATTAGATGACGGGAGGATGACGGACGGCCACGGGAGAACGGTCGATTTTAAGAATGCAATCATTATTATGACCTCTAATGTGGGGAGTCAATGGATCCAGGAACTTGGCGCCGACCAACGGGAAGAGATGGAAAGACGTATTATGGAGGCATTGCATGCTCGTTTTAAACCGGAATTTTTGAATAGGATTGATGACATAATTGTCTTTCATAATCTTGACGCCGAACAGATCAAATCGATTGTGGATATTCAGATCGATATACTCCGAAAGCGCCTTGAGAGTCAGCATATCTTTTTGAACCTTACGGATGCGGCAAAAGATTTTTTGGCTCAGGAGGGGTATGATCCGCTTTACGGCGCCCGTCCTTTAAAAAGAGCTATTCAGAAGCATCTTGAAAATGGTTTGTCGATAGAGATCTTAAAAGGACATTTTCCGGAAGGGAGTACGGTGTCGGCGGATGTGAAGGAGGGGAAGATTGTTTTTAAATGTGAGGCCTGAAGCAATGGAGCACGTTGATATTATCATCCGCAACGGCACCGTTGTGACCATGGATGGGGAAAGGTCTGTATTCTGTCCTGGGGCGGTAGCGGTTCGCGGTGATCTCATCGTGGAGGTCGGGGAGGAACAGAGCGTATGTAGCGTTTTCAGAGGAGAAAAAGAGATAGATGCCCGGGGCGGGATTGTTATGCCGGGCCTGATCAATACGCATACTCACGCCGCTATGACCTGTTTCAGGGGGTTGGCCGATGACCTCCCTCTAATGACCTGGTTGAATGATCATATCTTCCCTGCTGAAAACAAACTTTCGCCTGAGATAGTCTATCAGGGGACTCTTTTGGCCTGTGCCGAGATGATTCTTTCCGGCACAACAACATTTTGCGATATGTATCTGTTTGAAGACTCTGTGGCCGAGGCAGCCAAATATGCCGGCATGCGTGCGTTGGTGGGCGAAGTCCTGTACGATTTTCCGTCACCCAACTATGGTCCTATTGAGAAAGGGTTTGAATACACGGAGATGCTTCTTGATAAGTGGAAAGATGACCCGCTTGTTTCCATAGCAGTGGAACCCCATTCCCCCTATCTTTGTTCTCCCGATGTTTTGCAAAGGACAAAGGAACTGTCTGACCGATATAGTGCCCCGCTGGTGATTCACCTTGCAGAGACAGAGCACGAAGTACGTCAGATGCGAGAAAAATACGGCTTCACACCCGTGGGCCATCTGGCCAACCTGGATATTCTATGTCCGCGCATGATAGCCGATCACTGTGTAGCTCTTACGGATGAAGACATAACCCTTATGAAAAGGTTTGATGTAAAGGTCGCTCACAATCCTGAAAGCAACATGAAGTTAGCCTCTGGAATTGCTCCGCTTCCTGAACTCATCAAGAGCGGGATCACGGTAGGACTCGGGACCGATGGGTGTGCGAGCAACAACAATCTCGACCTTTTTCAGGAGATGGATTCCGCAGCTAAGCTCCACAAGGTCAGCACTCTTGATCCCACTGTCATGGATGCCCGGACCGTGGTTGAAATGGCAACCATTAATGGCGCCAAGGTGTTGGGAATGGATAGACTTGTCGGTTCTCTGGAGACCCGTAAAAAGGCCGATATTATAGTGATTGATATTAGGAAGCCACACCTTACTCCCATGTATAATGTCTATTCACATTTAGTATATGCAGTTACAGGGAATGATGTAACTACTGTTATTATAGACGGACGGGTCGTCATGGAGGACTGCATACTGAAAACACTCGATTTAGAAGCGACGATGAATACAGTCAACCGTATTGCAGACGAAAAACTGAGGTGTTTTTCTTGACATTCCGTATTATTTTCGATTTACTGATGGTTAATTACTCTTGTCCAAAACAATGATCGAGGTTGCTGAAACAGTCTGTAAGTATTGAACAATATGGTATTTCTGGCATAGTGGGATTGGAGTAATGGAGTAGTGGAGTAATGAGGAAAAAGAATATCCAGCACTCCAGCACTCCAATACTCCAATGAATTCAAACCCATGGAGGTGAAACATGGCACCCGATGAACAGCGAAGGAGGCTTCGAGTTCCTTTTCAGGTTGATGTTGAGCTTCATGTGGAGGGGCATGATGCTATCAACGTTACCTCCAAGGATATCAGTATGAAAGGGGTTTTTATAAAAACAGGAGAAAAGAATCTCCAGGGCAAACTTTGTCGTGTGAGAATCAGTCTTTCCGGGGCGTCTGGAATTCCACCTCTCGATATTAAGGGGAAGATTGCTCGTATAGATTCCAATGGGGTGGGAGTCGACTTCTTGGAAATGGATCCAGAAACCTTTACGCATTTAAGAAATATTGTGGCTTACAACTTTGGTGATGCCGATCAGGTAGACGAGGAGATCAGTCGCTCAGCCTTTTAACTCCGTAGCCTTAAAAATACTTGACACTGAATTGATTATAGTTTAATAGTTCTTATTTCTGATCAAGGTGATGCGGGGTGGAGCAGTCTGGTAGCTCGTCGGGCTCATAACCCGAAGGTCGTTGGTTCAAATCCAGCCCCCGCTACCAGATAGAGGCCCTTATTCAAGGGTCTTTTTTCCTAATTTATTTCTTGACAAAACAAGAGGAATTAATTAATAACAACAAGTTAATCTAATCGTCAAAATTTTTTAATTAATTGGAGTAAAGATTGTGAAGACAGTGGTTGCCAAAGAAGATAGTGTAGAAAGAAAGTGGTATGTGGTAGATGCGGCAGGTCAAGTATTGGGACGACTTGCCTCGAATATCGCTTTCAGGCTTCGAGGAAAACATAAACCTATCTATACGGCTCATGTTGACACCGGCGATTTTATCGTAGTGGTTAATGCAGACAAAATTGTGTTGACCGGCAAAAAATGGGACGATAAGCTATATTATCGCCATTCTGGATACGTGGGTGGGATTACCTCAATTACAGCAAAGGATTTGTTGAAGAAACGTCCTGAAGATTTAATACGTTTCGCGGTAAAAGGGATGCTCCCCAAAAACAGCTTGGGGAGGAAGATTATAAAAAAGCTGAAGATTTATGCTGGAAGCGATCACCCGCATACTGCGCAAAGCCCGGAATCGTTAGAAATTTAGAGTGGAGTATATCGGAGCATATTATGGTATCAAAAGAAATTTATTATGCAACAGGAAGACGAAAGACCTCGGTCGCCCGAACACGTTTAATGCCGGGGAGCGGGGATATTACTATCAACAATCGGCCTATTGATGAGTATTTTACATTAGAAAGCGCTAAGATGCTTGTCAGGCAGCCTTTTGATTTGACAGGAACTCGGGACCGATTTGATGTGTCGATCAATGTTGCAGGCGGAGGGGTTTCGGGACAGGCAGGCGCGATTAGACATGGTATTGCCAGGGCCTTGTTGCTTGTTGATTCCGAATTAAGAGGCCCTCTTAAGAAAGCCGGTTTTATAAAACGCGATCCCCGGGTTAAGGAACGGAAAAAGCCTGGGCAAAAAGGGGCGCGCGCTAATTTCCAATTCTCAAAACGTTAATATCAACACGTACTTGATATTTTTATAAAAAAAGAGGAAGGTGGCCTAAGGCTCCTTCCTTTTTTTGTTTCTAAGTAGTGAGCGTAGGATAGGACAACTTGTTACTTAAATGAGTGACAGGGGAGTCAATGCCGTTGAATTAAGGGAAAACATGCTTGTTATTGAATATCGAATATTGAACAAGGAATGTCGAATTATGAAGTTTAATAAGGTGTTCCATTACTTCGATATTCATTATTCCTTGTTCGAGATTCTGCGGTTCAAAACTCAATGTGCTTAAGTCAACAGTATTGACATAGGGGGTATGAGCAATGATCAAGGTTGCTGTAATCGGTGCAACAGGATATGCCGGGGCCGAACTGGTACGGATCTTAGCAGGGCACCCAGAGGCCTCATTAGTTCTCATTACATCGCGCCGGTATGCCGGTAAACCGTTTGCCGAGATTTATCCTGCTATGGCCGGGGTAGTTGACTTGAAATGTATCCCGTTTGATGCTGATACTGTTTCAGAGACCGCTGATTTTGTCTTTACAGCGCTGCCGCATAAAGTTGCTATGGGGGTAGTCCCCGGGTTATTGGAGAGAGGAGCTAAGGTAATAGATCTTAGCGCTGATTTTCGATTTAAGGACTCCGCTATTTATGAACAGTGGTACCAACCTCATGAATTTCCATCTCTTTTGGAGACGGCTACATATGGGTTGCCGGAGATCAACTTTGAGTTAATACAAAAGAGTTCCTTAATCGGTAATCCCGGTTGTTATCCGACAAGTACTATTTTGCCGCTTGCGCCATTTATGAAGGAGAATCTTATTGAACTTAATTCTATTATTGTTGATTCCAAATCAGGGGTGAGTGGCGCTGGTCGTTCCCTTTCTTTGGCAGCGCATTTTTGTGAGGTTCATGAAGGATTTCGTGCTTATAAGGTAGCAGCTCATCGACATGCCCCGGAAATGGAAGAAGTCCTAAGCCAGCTCGCAGGCCGTAATGTGACGATTACCTTTACTCCTCATCTTGTTCCAATGAGCCGGGGCATGCTGACAACTATTTATGCTGATCTGTCTGATGATCTTTCTCATGATGTTGTGCATGACCTGTTGGTGGCATATTATAAGGACAAACCATTTGTTCGAATCTTAGAGTCGGGGCGAGTTCCGGATACCCTTCATGTACGGGGCACCAATTACTGTGATATTGGATTTCAAATAGACAAACGGGCTAATCGTTTAATTTTAATTTCTGTGATTGATAATCTTGTCAAAGGGGCTTCAGGTCAAGCAGTGCAGAATATGAATATAATGGCGGGACTTCCGGAAACCTAACTCGCAACTCGTAACCCGTAACTTTATTATTATATTTAATATCCTGATAATCTGCGGTCATCCGCGTCCAATATTGTCAACTTATCATGCAAAAGAACTTCAAGCTGATCATTGAATATGACGGCACGGATTATCATGGCTGGCAGCGACAAAAAAAGGTTGCTACTATACAAGAAACTATCGAGTCAGCTATTAAGATAATGACTGACCAACCTGTAACACTCATTGGGTCAGGCCGGACCGATGCAGGTGTTCATTCCCTTGGGCAGGTTGCCAATTTCAAATTAGCCACCAAGCTTACCCCCCTGGTATTCAAAAAGGGATTGAATAGCCTTCTCCCCCCTGATATTGTTATAAAAGATGTTGAACAGGCGCCGGATTCGTTTCATGCCAGATACGATTGCAAGGGTAAATGTTATCAATATCATATCCTGAATCGCGAAATTTTGTCCGCAATTCATCGGAGATTTGAATGGCACATACGTCGGCCTCTCAGTATTGAAGCGATGAAAGATTCGCTTCTTTGTCTTAAAGGGGAACACGATTTTTCCGCTTTTGAGGCCGCGGGAAGCGATTGTAAAAATGCTGTGCGAATTGTATCAGATATAGGGCTTGACGCG
Source organism: Deltaproteobacteria bacterium (assembly GCA_019314005.1). The sequence goes on from JAFDAE010000041.1 coordinate 15,545, forward strand.
CATAAAGATGGGAAGCTAATTTTTAGCATTTTTGCAAATGGTTTTTTGAGACATATGGTTAGAAACATTGTTGGAACGCTGGTTGATGTGGGAATCGGCCGGATTACTCCAAAAGGATTTAATGAAATTTTTTTGTCAGAAAATCGTGCTAATGCCGGTGCCACCGCACCTCCTCAGGGGCTTTTTTTGATGAAGGTTTGGTATTAGATATCCTACGGATGATAGTTCCACGTGTGTGGCGGAAAACACTGAAACATTAATAAATTCGAAATTCGAATATCGAAATGCGGCACAAAGTGAAGCGTCAGCGCTCAACAAATCTAAAATTAGAATACCAAATGTTCAAAACTTCTTTCGTTCTCACGCACCGGTCCTACATAACCAATTCTATATCTCGGTTTAGTCGTACTGTTTTGGATTTTATTTTTTGGTCATTTGAATTTGTTTCGGATTTCGGATTTCGGATTTCGAATTTTAAATCTCTGTGCAGAGCAGTACTCATCGTATTATTCCTTGCCTGTTCACCCGTCTTTGCCGCTGAGGCTCCTGATTTTTTTGCACAAGATTCTTCTGATGAGCCAGGGCACATAAAAGCTGACAACTTAACCTATGATAAAAAGAATAATTTATATGTTGCAAAGGGTAACGTCAGGCTTATACGAGGGAACAGGACGCTGACGGCCGATACCATTTATGTAAATCGCACAACCAATATTGTGGATGCCTCCGGAAAGGTTGTGATGACCGTGGATAACGACATCCTTACTGGAAGCAGGATTGTCATGAACATGAAGACAGAGGTCGGTGTTATCTATGAGGGAAAGATTTTCATTGCGGCAAATCATTTTTATATACGTGGAAACAAGATAATCAAGACCGGCAAGGAAACCTATTATATTGATGATTGCAGTTTTACTACCTGCGACGGTGATTCGCCTGATTGGAAGATTACCGGAAAGGATCTCAATATTACCATCGATGGATACGGCACGATTAAGCATGCAGCTTTTTACACAAAATCTATTCCTCTTCTCTACACACCTTATTTGGTCTTTCCCGTAAAACTGAAACGTCAGACCGGTTTTCTCCCTCCGCTACTTGGTTATTCCGAGCGGGATGGCTTTGAATACAATCTTCCATTCTTTTGGGCGATCAATGAAAGTTCTGACGCAACCTACTATCAAAATGGTATGTTGGATCATCGGGGTATCAAGCACGGGGTAGAATACCGGTATGCGCTGGGTCAGGAAAGCAAGGGAACTGTGATGTACGACTTTTTATATGATCGCCAGATTGACCGGGGAGAAGCGTTTGATGACCCTGATGGATATACATATAAAGGATATCGTGGAGATGACGAACTCCGTTTGAATAGAAAACGGTGGTGGTTCAGGACGAAAAATGATCAACACCTTGGGGGCGGAGTTAGAGCAAAACTGGATATGGATGTTGTCAGTGACCAGGATTATCTGCGTGAATTTAAGGACGGCTATTCCGGATTTAATCATACTGATAGATATTACCTCAGGACATTTGGCAGGGATATTGACGATTACACCGAAACAGTCAGGACAAATCGACTTACAGTGGATAAAAACTGGAGCCGGTATAGCTTGAATAGCGAGGTCCTGTGGTACGATGATATTATTGTGCGAAATGAGGACAGTTCAGGGGATACAACGTTGCAGCAACTCCCATCTGTAACGTTTACCGGAGTGAAACAAGTAATAGGGGATACCCCCTTTTTCTTTGACCTCGGTTCTTACTATAAACACTCCTGGAGGAGAGAGGGGACCAGGGGACATTCCGTGGACCTTCACCCGAGGGTGTATTATCCGGTCCGTTTTTATAACTACTTTAACTTTGAGCCGTCCGTTGGACTTCGTGAGACCGCATGGGTGGCAGAAAGGTACTCAACAGACGAGGCCTCAAAAGAAAAACAAAGGTCTCGGGAGATCTATGATATAAAAGGAGACCTTTCAACAGAATTTGGAAGAATATTTCACATTGGAGGGGATCGTGTCGACAAGATCAAGCATTCTGTAAGGCCCCAGGTTGTTTACAGCTATATTCCAGAGTTAGACCAGGAAGAACTCCCTTCTTTTGTTAGCGCGATAGAGGAAGAGAATCTACTAACCTATTCCATTACAAACACTTTTACATCAAGGCTGCTTGAAAAGAAAGAACCTGATGCTTCCCAGCATCGATATTATGATTTTTGTCGCCTTAAGCTGAGCCAAATTTATGATATTAAAGAGGCTCGAAGAGATGTGGAAGAAACCCCTGATCAGGGTGACAGGAGGCCTTTTTCTGATGTAACAGCTGAATTGGAGCTCAATCCCTGGCGCTACATTAGCTTAGATGCTGATGTAGCCTGGTCTCCCTATGATGGGGAATATAAGAGCTATAATACGGCACTACGTCTTTCTGATTACAGGGGGGACAGACTAACCGTTGAGTACAGATACGCCAAGAGGAGTAGTGAGAGTATTTATACCGAAGCCTTCTTGAAAATTTATGGGGGACTTTCAGCCTACTGGCAAAATGAACGCAACTTGTACGCTAATGAAGACATTAGATCAGTGGTCGGATGTTTGTACGAATCGCAGTGTTGGGCTGTCGGCCTGATGTATTCGGATGAAAAAGAGAGTGATAGAAAATATATGTTTACGGTCAGCTTGCGAGGGCTAAGCGAATTTGCGTTTGGCATAGGGGGGAGGGATTTTTAAGGTCCGCGTATGTCAAGAGGTCTTAAGGGGTAAAATAGGCTTTACAAGTCATAGTGTATGGGTTATTGAATTTTGTATTACAATCAGAGAGCTTTGCACAACTGCCATTTTTCCGTGATGCGGCGGCAGGCTTCAAATTTTAATCCTCGAAATACCCAATGTATTCCTCCGGTTAAAGTTTTTGCCTTTCTTGCCTGACTAAAAAATGTCGCGTTGTGCAAAGCTCTCAATCATTGGGAATTTCGAGACGGGATAGACAGGATGAAAAAAGCTATAATTACAGGGATTATAGGCCAGGATGGATCTTATCTTGCTGAATTACTTATTGCTAAAAAATATGAAGTTCATGGTATCATCCGCAGATCATCTTCTTTTAATACAGACAGGATAGACCATATCTACGAGGATCCCCACCAAAAGGATAAAAGCCTTTTTCTTTACTACGGTGATCTAACCGACGGAACAGGTTTGAGGAGGATCTTAGAGAAGGTACGTCCTGATGAAGTATACAACCTTGGGGCGCAGTCGCATGTCAAGGTCTCCTTTGATGAACCTGAATATACTGTGGATGTGGTGGCCATGGGTACGCTCAGATTGTTAGAAGGGATCAGAGACGTTCAGGAGAGGACAGGGAAGGAGATAAGGTTTTACCAGGCATGTTCTTCCGAGATGTATGGCAAAGTTCGTGAGACCCCGCAATCTGAAAAAACGCCTTTTTATCCTCGCAGTCCCTATGCGGCGGCCAAGGTATATGCCTACTGGCAGACAGTCAACTATCGTGAAGCCTATAATTTGTTTACATGCAATGGTATCTTGTTCAACCACGAGTCTCCCCGGCGGGGCGAGACTTTTGTAACCCGCAAGGTTACAAGGGCTGCCACCAGGATAAAACTCGGCTTGCAAGACAAGCTTTATTTGGGGAACCTCGATGCAAAAAGGGATTGGGGGTATGCCGGTGATTATGTGGAGGCGATGTGGATGATGTTGCAGCAGGAAACCCCTGATGATTATGTGGTCGCCACAGGAGAGAACTATTCCGTTAAAGAATTCGTGACAAAGGTTTTTGATAAGTTGGGTCTTGACCAGAGAAAGTATGTTGAAACAGATCCACGATATTTCAGACCTTCGGAAGTGGATATGTTGCTGGGAGATGCGAGCAAAGCGAGAGATAAATTAGGGTGGAAGCCGAAAGTAAGCTTTGATGAATTGATAGATATGATGATCGCCGGCGATATGGAATTGGCCGGCCAGGAAAAGACATTGAGAGACTCCGGCCATATTGTGCAGAGACGATATAATTGCGAATGAATAAGAGCCAGTTTCAAAATGTTCAATTTTGCCCAAGGTCAAGGAAGGCGGAAATTATAACCCGCAGGAATACTTGACGTATTTCGAGGCTTAGAATTTCCGCCTGACACCGAGATTGGGTAAAGGGGGGCGTTTTGAAATTGGCTCGTAAGGATGCGGGTTTCGATGCACAAAGACTCTAAAATCTATATCGCGGGGCACCGAGGATTGGTCGGGTCGGCAATAGTGAGGAAGTTGTCCGAGCTCGGCTTTACCAATCTTGTCTGTCGTACCCGTCAAGAGCTGGACCTGACCCGCCAGAAAGATGTAGAGGACTTTTTTGACAGTGTTCGCCCGGAATATGTTTTCCTGGCGGCGGCAAAAGTCGGAGGTATACTGGCAAACAGCACATACCCCGCTGAATTTATATACGGTAATCTTGTAATACAGACCAATATAATTCATGCTGCCTATCTGTTCGGTGTGAAAAAATTATTGTTTTTGGGCAGTTCCTGCATCTATCCCAAGCTATGCCCGCAACCCATGAAAGAGGAGTATCTGCTTGACGGCAAACTTGAGCCGACCAATGAGCCCTACGCTGTGGCCAAAATTGCCGGAATAAAGATGTGCCAGGCGTATAATAGGGAGCATGGAACCAACTTTATATCAGTAATGCCCACCAATCTTTACGGCCCGGGAGATAATTTTGACCTTCGGAATTCCCATGTTATCCCCGCGTTAATTCGTAAATTTCATGAAGCAAAAAAAGGAGCGGAAAACAAGGTAGTCATCTGGGGTAGCGGCACTCCCCGGCGTGAATTTCTTTATGTAGACGATCTTGCAGATGCGTGTATGTTTTTGATGAGCCATTACAATGATTCTGAAATCATAAATATCGGGTCTGGAACAGATATAACAATCAGCGACTTTGCTCTCCTGATTAAGGACATTGTTGGATTTGAAGGAGAGATGATCTTTGACACAAGTAAACCGGATGGAACTCCCCGAAAATTGCTCGATGTGACCAAAATCAAAAAACTTGGCTGGACGCCGAAAATCGATCTTAAAGAAGGAATCAAGCAGACATATGAATGGTATGTGGGGTCAGAGGACACCTGATCCCTTAACCCGGAGCCTTGATTATGGAAAAAACAAACAACAATAATCTTACCTGGTTTAAGAGTCTTGTCGCCCGCAAAGACCGGGAGCGTTTGCACGGTCACAGGGGAGCAGTCTTCTGGTTTACAGGACTGTCATCTTCCGGAAAGTCTACCATTGCCCATTCTGTTGAAAAAGAACTTCATAAAATGGGGTGTTCCACCTATGTTTTTGACGGCGACAATGTACGTCACGGGTTATGTTCCGACCTGAGTTTTTCCCTGGCGGCCCGCAGAGAGAATATTCGCCGTATTGGCGAGATGGTCAAACTTTTTGTTGACGCCGGGATAATGGTGCTTACCGCCTTTATTTCACCATATAGAAGTGACCGAGATTCGGTCCGTTCCCTTTTTGCAGACGGTGAATTTTTTGAAATTTATGTTGATTGCCCTGCAGGGGTTTGTGAAGGCCGCGATCAGAAAGGTGTTTATAAGCGTGCCAGGTCGGGTGAGATAAAAAATTTTACCGGAATTTCCGCGCCGTATGAAGCGCCGGAAAGCCCGGAATTGGTCATCCGCTCTAATGAATTGTCAGTTGAAGAAGCGGTTGAGCGTGCCATACAGCTTGTTCAGCAAAACAACATCATTGCACGTAGTTAGCCACGAATTGACACGAGTGGACTCGAATAAAAAAAATATCCTGTAAAAAGTTCATCATAGAAATTTATTTGTGTAAATTCGTGTCATTCGTGGCTGAATAGGTATAGTTATGGGTAAAAAAATCTTAGTTACAGGGGGCGCCGGCTATATTGGAAGCCATGCGTGCAAGGCGTTGGCCCGGGCCGGCTATGTGCCCGTGGCATTGGACAACCTGGTTTATGGCCACGAATGGGCGGTCAAATGGGGGCCTTTTGTCAAGGCGGACATCCTCGATCGCGCGGCTTTGGACAGGGTATTTTAGGAGCATCAGCCGCAAGCTGTGCTTCATTTCGCCGCTTTTGCTTATGTAGGAGAATCTGTAACAGACCCGGGGACATATTACCGCAATAATGTTGCCGGAACTGTATCTCTTCTGGAAGCCATGCGGGATAATGAATGTCGCTATATAGTCTTTAGCAGCACCTGTGCAACCTATGGGGTTCCTGAAACCATCCCCATTCCAGAAGATCATCCCCGAAAGCCCATCAATCCCTATGGCTGGAGCAAGTGGATGATCGAGCAGATACTTCGAGATTTTGACCACGCCCATAATATACGGTCGGTCTCTTTGCGCTACTTCAACGCCGCCGGCGCCGACCCTGATGGAGAGATAGGAGAAGTACACAACCCCGAAACTCATCTGATCCCCCTGGTGATCGAGGCGGCTTTGGGGAAGCGTCGCCACGTGGAAATCTACGGCACTGACTATCCCACCCCGGATGGGACCGCAATCCGGGACTACATCCATGTGACCGATCTGGC